>JAGTVD010000129.1 GCA_018224505.1 Desulfatitalea sp.
CCTATAGTGGCGGTGCACGTATCGCCTATTTCTCCATGGAGTTCGGCATCCACGAAAGTTTACCGCTGTTTGCGGGTGGATTGGGGGTGTTGGCCGGCGACCATCTCAAATCGGCTTCCCACATGGGGCTGCCCATGGTGGCGGTGGGCCTGCTCTACCGGCAAGGTTACTTCCGGCAACTGCTGGACCCCAACGGCTGGCAGCAAGAGACCTATCCGGAAACCGATCTGTACACCCTGCCGCTGACACGGGTGAAAAACGGCAAAGCCGATTTGCGCATCTCGGCTCCCCATCCGGATGGTGAGATGCTGGCCGATGTCTGGAAAATCATGATTGGCCGTGTGCCGCTGTTCTTGCTGGATACCAACGTTTTGGAAAACCCGCCCGCCATACGCGAAGTTACCGCCCGCCTGTATAACAGCGAGCCCGGCGTGCGCCTGGCCCAAGAGGTGCTGCTGGGTATCGGCGGCATGCGGGCCTTGGAGGCCATGGGCATCGAATCAACCATTTGTCATATGAACGAAGGCCACAGCTCCTTTGCCAACGTGGAGCGTCTCGCCCAGGTGATGGAGCGCAACCGCCTGGACATTCCCACGGCCATGGAAGTGGTTGCCCGCACCTCGGTGTTCACGACCCACACCCCCGTGCCGGCCGGGCATGACGAGTTTCCCATCGACCAGGTGCGCCCCTATATCAAACCCCTGGCCAGGCAACTGCGGGCGACGGAAGATGAGGTGCTGGCCTGGGGCTGCACCGGCAACAGCAAAACGCCTCACGGCCCTTTCTCCATGCTGATTCTGGGACTGCGCTTTTCCCAGCATTGCAACGGTGTCAGTCGCCTGCACGGCAACGTGGCCCGTCGCATGTGGCGTCATGTGTGGCCGGAACACAATGACGACGATGTGCCCATCACGCATGTGACCAACGGCGTGCACATTTCCAGCTTCATCGCGCCGGAAATTGTTTTGTTGTTCGAACGCTACCTGGGCCCCGAGTGGCACTACAGCAGCCGCAAATCGGAAAACATCGAGCGCATCGACGAAATTTACGACGAAGAGCTGTGGCGGTCGCACGAGATGAGCCGCACGCGGCTGATCAGCAAGGTGCGCGAACTGTTGGTCAAGCAGTATGCCCGGCGCAACGCGCCCATCGCCGTGGTCCGGGCGGCGGAAAATGCCCTCGATCCCGAGCGGTTGACCCTTGGGTTCGCGCGGCGCTTCGCTACCTACAAACGGGCCAACCTGATTTTGCGCGACCCCGAGCGCTTGAAGGCCATGCTCACCGACAAGCAGCGGCCGGTGCAGATCATCTTCGCCGGCAAGGCCCATCCCCAGGACAACGAAGGCAAGGACCTGATCCGCAATATCATCCAGTTCGCCCGCCATCACGATGTGCGCAACCAGATTGTCTTTATCGAGGATTACGACATGGGCATCGCCCGCCACCTCGTCCAGGGGGTGGATGTCTGGCTCAACACCCCCCGCCGTCCGCTGGAGGCGTGCGGCACCTCGGGCATGAAAGCCGCCTTGAACGGGGCCTTGAACCTGAGTATCCTGGATGGCTGGT
Source organism: Desulfatitalea sp. (assembly GCA_018224505.1). Lineage (GTDB taxonomy): Bacteria > Desulfobacterota > Desulfobacteria > Desulfobacterales > Desulfosarcinaceae > Desulfatitalea. Next base: position 1,567 of record JAGTVD010000129.1, read on the forward strand.
GGGATGAGGGATACACCCCCGAACGGGGTTGGAGCATCGGCAGCGGCGAGGAGTATCCGGACCCGGCCTACCAGGATGCGGTGGAGGCCCAAGCGCTGTACAATGTGTTGGAAAACGATGTGATTCCCTGTTTTTACAATCGAACTTCGGGCAACATGCCGGGGGATTGGCTATCTAAAATGAAAGCCTCCATGAAGATGGCCATGGCTCAATTCTGCAGCCACCGCATGGTCAACGAATACCAACAGCGGTTCTATTTGCCAGGCGTCCAGCGCTATCGGGAGCTGCTGGCCGACAATGCCGTCGAAGCCCAGCGGCTGAGCGTACTGCACCAACGGCTCAAGGAGCTGTGGCGGGACGTTCGCGTAGAGATGCCCGAGCGGGATCACGAAGGACCCTTTCAGGTGGAAGACAGCTTCACCGTCAGTGCCATTGTGCATCTGGGAGATTTGAAACCGGAAGAGGTGGATGTGGAGCTTTATTACGGCCGCATGCAGCGCACCAACGAGCTGGAAAAGGGGTTCACCCAGGAGATGGAGGTGGTGCAGGAGCGGGGCAACGGCACCTATCAATACCGCTGCACCGTGCGCTGCAAGGATTCGGGGCGTTTTGGGTTCACCGTTCGCGTCGTGCCAAGAGCCGATGACTGGATCCTGTATTCACCAGGGTTGCTCACATGGGCATAGGAAGGTAAAATAGAAACATGCAAATCAAACGGCGCAAACCCCGGGTTCTGATCATTACACCGGAAGTGACTTACCTGCCCGACCGCATGGGTAATCTGGCCCACTTTTTGACCGCTAAAGCCGGCGGGTTGGCCGATGTGTCCGCCGCCCTGGTCAGCGCCCTGTTCAACCAGGGCGCCGACGTGCACGTGGCGCTGCCGGACTACCGCTCCATCTTCGAAGATCGGCTGGCGCCGTTTTTGCGCAAAGAGCGGCGCCTGCTGCGCCGGGTGATGCCCAATGACCGGGTGCATCTGGCCCAGGACCGTGCTTTTTTCTATCTGAACCGGGTCTATTCCAATTATGGCAGCGAAAACATCCAGATTGCCCTGGCGTTTCAGCGCGAAGTGATCAACAACATCGTCCCCCGCGTGCGCCCGGACCTGATTCACTGCAACGACTGGATGACCGGCCTGATTCCGGCCATGGCGCGCGAACTGCACATTCCCTGCCTGTTCACCATTCATAACATCCACACGGTCAAGACCACGTTGGCGACCATCGAGGATCGCGGCATCGATGCCGCTTACTTCTGGGACCACTTGTACTACACCCAATTTGCCGAAGAGTACGAAACGGCGCGGGAACACATTCCGGTGGATTTTCTGGTCAGCGGGGTGTTCGGCGCCCACTTTGTAAACACCGTCAGCCAGCACTTCCTGGATGAAATCGTCCAGGGGCGCCACGCGTTCATCGAGTCCCACCTGCGCCAGGAGTTGATCAACAAGGTGGCGGCCGAATGTGCCGCCGGTATTCTCAATGCGCCGGACCCGGGATTCAACCCGGCAAACGACGATCTGCTGGCAGTCACCTATGGACCCGACGACCATGGGCCGGCCAAGCGCCAAAACAAGCGGGAGTTGCAGCGGCTGCTGGGGCTGACCGAGGATGAGCGGGCTCCCATTTTCTTTTGGCCCTCGCGCCTGGACCCGGCCCAAAAGGGGTGTCAGCTGCTGGCCGACATTTTCTACGCCGTCATATCCAAATACTGGGATCAAAATTTGCAAATGGTGTTCGTGGCCGACGGCCCTTACCAGTCGATCTTCCGCAACATCGTCAACCAACATCAGTTTCAACAGCGCGCAGCGGTGTGCGATTTCAGCGAGCGGTTGGAGCACCTGTCTTATGGCGCGGCCGATTTTGTGTTAATGCCATCGCTTTTCGAGCCCTGCGGACTGCCCCAGATGATCGGTCAGATCTACGGTGTGTTGCCGGTGGCCCACGACACCGGCGGTATTCACGACACCGTCACTCCCATGGACATCGCCGGCGATCGCGGCAGTGGATTTCTTTTCGAAGTATACGACAGCATGGGTCTGCGATGGGCCATCGATTGCGCCATGGATTTCTACCAGCTTCCCGGGCAGCAGCGGGCGCGCCATGTGAGTCGTATCATGCGTCAGGCGACTGAAACCTTTACCCACGCAGTCAATGCCCGACAGTATATTGAACTGTATGAAAAAATGTTGGACAAGCCACTAATCGTTTGAAGACCATGAATTCTACCACGGAAAATCGGCGCCTGGAGCGCTTTCTCTCATCGGACCCTTACCTGTCCGCCCATCGCGAAGCGATCGCACGGCGCATCGTACGGGTTGCCCAAACCAGTCGGCAGATGACCGCCGAGCATGGTACTTTGGCCGATTTCGCTGCCGGCCATGAGTACTATGGCCTCCATTTCCGTGAAGAAGGGGGCTGGGTACTGCGCGAATGGGCGCCCAATGCCACAGCCGTGCACCTGGTGGGCGAATTGAGCAACTGGGAAGTGCGGGAGGATCTGGCCTTCGAGCGCATAGACGCCCATGGCGTCTGGCAATTGCAGGTCCCGGCCGAGCGGTTGCGCCACGGGGATCTGTACCGGCTGCACCTGCAATGGCCCGGCGGCGGCGGCGACCGTATTCCCGCCTGGACACGGCGCGTGGTGCAGGACCCCCACTCCCTGATTTTCAATGCCCAGGTGTGGCGTCCGGATCGCCCCTATCGCTGGCAGGTGGACCCTTTCCAATCCGCCGCGGGGGCACCGTTGATCTACGAGGTCCATGTGGGGTTGGCCCAGGAAGAGGGTCGGGTGGGCACCTACACGGAGTTTGCGGCCAACGTGCTGCCCCGGGTCGTCGCCGCGGGCTACAACACACTGCAGATCATGGCCATCCCGGAACACCCTTACTACGGCAGCTTTGGCTACCATGTGACCAACTTCTTCGCTGCCTCCTCGCGTTTCGGAACTCCCGAGGAACTCAAGGCCCTCATCGATGCGGCCCACGCCGCCGGCCTGCGGGTGCTCATCGATCTGGTGCACTCCCATGCGGCCAACAACGAAGTGGAGGGCATCAGCCGCTTTGACGGCAGCGATTATCAGTTTTTCCATGCCGGCGATCGCGGTCGCCACGTGGCCTGGGATTCACGGCTGTTTGACTATGGCAAGCCGGAAGTGCTCCACTTCCTGCTCTCCAACTGCCGTTACTGGCTGGATGAATTCCGGGTGGACGGGTTTCGTTTCGACGGCATCACCAGCATGCTCTATCTGGACCATGGCCTGGAAAAGGCTTTTACCGGTTACGACGACTATTTCAACGCCAACGTGGACGAAGATGCCCTGTGCTACCTGGCCCTGGCCAACCAGGTGATTCACCAATTGCGTCCCGATGCCATCACCATCGCGGAGGATGTGAGCGGCATGCCCGGTCTGGCCAGACCCTGGGATGACGGCGGGATCGGCTTCGATTACCGTTTCGCCATGGGGGTGCCGGACAACTGGATCCGGCTGGTCAAGGACACCCCCGACGAACATTGGTCCATGGGCGGCCTGTGGTTCGAACTGAACAACCGCCGTTATGACGAGCGCACCATCTCCTACACCGAATCCCACGACCAGGCGCTGGTGGGCGACCAAACTCTGATTTTTCGCCTCATCGGCGCGCCCATCTATCATCATATGCACCAGGATGATCCCCACCTGGCCGTCGATCGGGGCGTTGCCCTGCACAAGATGATCCGGCTGGTCACACTGGCCACGGCCGGCCACGGGTACCTCAATTTCATCGGCAATGAATTCGGTCATCCCGAGTGGATCGACTTTCCCCGCCCGGGCAACGACTGGTCCTACCATTTTGCCCGTCGGCAGTGGCACTTGGTGGACGCGCCCGATCTCAGGTACCGGCAGTTGGATCGGTTCGACAAGGCGATGATCGCCCTGGCCGGACAGTGGCGTGTGCTGGAAGCATCGCCAGCCCGGCAACTGTGGGAACACAACGACGACAAGCTACTGATTTTCGAGCGCGCCGGGCTGATCTGGGCGTTTAATTTTCATCCCACCCAATCGTTCACCGATTACCCCTTTCCGGCGGCACCGGGTCGCTACCGGATCGTGCTCGATTCGGACGCGGGCGTTTTTGGCGGCCATCGGCGGGTGGACCCGGATTTGGTCCATGTCACCCTCGCCGCCACAAGCGACCATCAACCGGCCCATCGTTTGAGTCTCTACCTGCCCAACCGTACTGCTCTGGTTCTCGCGCCCACAGGAAACCCATGATCGCCGTCGACAATCTGACCAAAAGCTACGGCAGCCAAGTCCTCTTCGATGCTGTCAGCTTCAAGATCAACGCGCGGGAGCGGGTGGGGCTGGTGGGCCGTAATGGCCACGGGAAAACCACCCTGTTCCGGATCCTGGTGGGCGAGGAGGAGTATGACGGCGGCAGTGTCGTGCTGCCCAAGGGATACCGCATCGGCTACGTCCAGCAGCAACTGGCCTTTTCCCGTCCCACCGTGCTGGAAGAAGGCATGCAGGGGCTGCCGGCATCCAAAAGAGATCACTCCTGGGAGGTGGAGAAGATCCTGGCGGGGCTGGGTTTCAGCAATGCCGACATGCAGCGCCCCCCGGGCGATTTTTCCGGCGGCTTTCAAGTGCGGCTCAACCTGGCCAAGGTGCTGGTGTCCGAACCGGATCTCCTGCTGCTGGATGAGCCCACCAACTACCTGGACATCACCTCCATCCGCTGGATCGTTCGATTCCTGGTGGCATGGCCCGGGGAACTGATGCTCATCACCCATGACCGCAGCTTCATGGACCGCGTGGTGACCCACACCATGGGCATCTACCGTTGCAAAGTTCGCAAGATGACCGGGGACACCTTGAAGTTCTATACCCAAATCGCCCAGGATGAAGAGATCTACGAGAAGACGCGCATCAACGAAGAACGACGCGTTAAGGAGATCGAACAGTTCATCACCCGCTTTCGCGCCAAAGCGCGCCTGGGTGGGCTCGTACAGTCCAGAGTGAAAACCCTGGAGAAACTGGAGAAGAAAGACAAACTGCACAAACTGCGCGAACTGGCTTTCAGCTTTCGCGACCGGCCTTTCCGGGGCAAGCAGATGCTCGGTGTGCGGGATCTGACCTTTGCCCATCCCGGTCATGCCCCTCTGTTTGCTGGGCTCGATTTTACGGTGAACGCGGGTGACCGGTTGTGCGTTATCGGGCCCAACGGCCAGGGAAAAACCACCCTGCTGCAATTGCTCGCCGGCCATCTCAAGCCGAAGGCGGGCGCCATTGCCTACCACCCCGGTGTGGTCACCGGCTTTTACGAGCAAACCAACATTCAGAGTCTCAACGACCACCACACCGTGGAGGAAGCGATCCAGTGCTGCCATCCTGATGTGGATCGCCAGCAGGCCCGCAACATCTGCGGTGCGATGCTGTTCGAGGGGGATACCGCTCTGAAAAAAGTTGCCGTCCTTTCCGGTGGTGAAAAGGCACGCGTGATGCTGGGCCGCCTGCTGGCCACCCCGCTGAACCTGCTGCTGCTTGACGAGCCCAGCAACCACCTGGATCTGGAGTCATGCGACGCGATGTTGGACGCCATCGACCAGTTCGACGGCGCGGTGATCATGGTGACCCACAACGAACTGTTCCTGCACAGCCTGGCCCGGCGGCTGGTGGTGTTCCACCAGAACCAGGCGACCTTGTTCGAAGGCACCTACCAGGAGTTTCTGGACAAGGGCGGATGGGGGGATGACAACAGCGGGCCCACGCACACCGCTGCGCCCATCGTGGCCAAGGCAGCCGCCGCGCCGGCGTTGTCCAAGAAAGATCTGCGGCGCCAGCGCTCGGCCATTATCAGCGAGCATGCCAAACAGAGTAAACCCGCGGAAACCGCCATAACCGATCTGGAAAGGGGCATTGAGGCCGACGAAGCACAACTGGCCGCCCTCAACACCGACATGATCGCCGCCTCCCAATCCAAATCCGGCGATCGCATCGCCCAGCTCTCCCAATCCATCCATCAATGCCAGCAGCGCATCGACGCCCGTTTCGCGGAGCTTGAAGAGTGGTACCAAAGAAAAGAGTCGTTGGATCAGGCACTGGCGGAGAAGCTGGGGGAGTTGGAATAAAAGATGGTTTTAAGGAAGGTATTCTGATCAACTAACCGACCAACTGACCAACCGTACAACCCCTAAAGATACTTGTTGCGCAGCGCGGCCAGCTGGCTCAGGTAGCGCTCGCGGTACATCAGCCCGCGCTGGTTGTTGATGTCGTAGAAAAGATACTCGAGGTGGGGGCGGATATCGATGCCGTAGGCATTGCGGCGCTGCTCGTTGGCCATGTCCAGGATAAGCAGCGCATAGTAGTTGACCAGCATGCGCACTTTGCTGTCACGACGCAGCATATAACCACGGCCGCCCATGGTGTTGAGAAAATAGGCGGCATACTCGTATAGCGGTTCCAGTTTGGCCGGTTCGCCGTCTATGGGACGATTTTGGTCGCAAGCCGTCAACCCGGAGAAAAGCACAGCCATGGCCGGTTCCACCACCGCGGCTTCGTTGTCTATGATCGACTTGATCAATAATAGACGATCCTTGCCCAGGACGCGGTAGAAATGGGTGACATTGCGCAGCAGGCCATACAGGTTGTTCAGTTCCCCCACATTGGTGGGAGGGGTGGCGGCCAGCTTGGCGAAACTCTCTTCGAAGAGGATCTCGGCCCGCATATCCAGCCCCGCTTCGGTCACATACCCCTTGCTGTCCAGGTATTGGAAAAAGGCCGCTATCTGGGTGTTGATGCGTCGGCAATCGGTCTGTTCCGGCTGGGTGGTTTCCGTGGGGCGGTCGGGACCGAAGACGCCGGACAGATCAGTGGGAGCCGGTGAGGCATCCACCTGCCCGGCAAGTTCGTCGATGCGGGTTTCCAAGCGGGCCACGCGCAGCAGACACGCCTCTTTTTCGGCCTCCACAGCCACCCGCACAGCCTCGGTGTGCCACTTGTTGATCCAGTGGTAGCCGAGCAGCCCGATGCCCATCGCCGCAAACACAATCAGCAATATTTTGATTGTTTTGTCCATCGCCAATCAAACCGCTTTTCAGATGAGGGCCTTTTACGTTAATAAGTAACTCCAAGCATACTGCAGCCAACCGTGGTTTGCAAGGAGAACATCCGTCAGGAGAGCGGTTTTCAGTGGCCGCACGCATATGATTGAAGGTTTTTCGTTCCGGACAAACGGAGGTCAACCATGCCCGACATTCATCCTTTACGATACATCATCCATATCACCCCGGATATGGACCGCTTTGTCTTCAGCGGCCAGGTGACCATCCAGTTGCAGGCGGACAGGCCCACGGCGGAAATTGTTCTCCATAGCCTGGATCTGGCCATTTGGCGCTGTCAACTCGCGCGCAACGATACCTGGACCGATCTGGCCTTTGGCGTGGATCCTAAACGGGAGCGCCTTACCATCCATTTGTCGGAATCCTTGATCGGGCCGCTGACTGTGCGCATCGACTACCAGGGGATCATCAACGACACCATGGGGGGGTTCTACCGCAGCCAGGCAACCCATGGCGGGCACACCCATCGGCTGGCCGTGACACAATTTCAGGAGAGTTCGGCCCGCCAAGCCTTTCCCTGCATGGATCACCCCCTGTACAAAGCGATCTTCGAGGTGACGCTCACCGTGCCTGAGGCGTTGACAGTGCTGGCCAATACCCTGCCGCTGCGGGAAGAACCGGTGGCCCCGGACCACAAGCGCGTTACCTTCCAGCCCAGCCCCCGGATGTCCACCTATTTGCTCTTTTTCGGCATTGGGCCCTTTGAACTGGCCGTCGACCCCGAGGATGCGCGGGTGCGCCTGGCGCACCTGCCCGGTCTGGGTCACACCACCGCCCTGGGCCTCACCTTCGGCCGCCAGGCGCTGCACTACTGCGAGGCCTACTACGATGTGCCCTACCCACTGCCCAAGATGGACCTGATTGCCATTCCGGACTTCGCTTTCGGCGCCATGGAGAATTGGGGGGCTATCACCTTCCGGGAAAATTTATTGCTCCATTTCCCCGAATTGACCTCCAAGGCCGGTGTGCAGCGCATTTGTGAAGTGATCGCCCATGAAATCGCCCACCAGTGGTTCGGCAACCTGGTCACGCCGGCCGACTGGAAGTATTTGTGGCTCAACGAAAGCTTCGCTACCTATTTCGGATATGGCGTGGTGGCCCACTACCATCCGCAGTGGGGTGTATGGGATCAGTTCCTGCTCACCGAAACCGCCACCGCCCTGACCCGGGACGGTTTGCGGGAAACATTCGCCATCGAGATTCCGGGTGGCGAACATGTGGTGATCAACAGCAGCACTGCGCCGATCATCTACAACAAAGGCGCCAGCATCCTGCGCATGATCCAGGGGGTTATCGGCCAGGAGGCTTACCAGGCCGGCGTACGCGGTTTCTTGCGTCAACATCAGTACGACTGCGCCGAAAGCCACCACCTGTGGGAGGCCTTCGAATCGGCCTCGGACCAACCCATCACAGCCATCATGCAAAGTTGGATCGGCCAGCCGGGCCACCCGCTGATCACCGCCGCACGCCAGGGTGATCGCCTGACACTGCACCAGAAGCGATTCACCTACCTCGATGCACCCGCCGAGCAGTGTTGGACCGTTCCTGTGACCATGTGGCTCTGGGACGCCGACGGCAACCGGCGCCGGGAACAACTGCTGATGGAAACGGAACATGTCCGTTTCGATTTGCCGGCGGGCACCCGAAGCTACAAGATCAATTGCGACCAGGCCGGCTTTTATCGCGTGCGCTATGAAGAAGCGGACAATCTGGCCGTTCTGGGGGGCCATATCCGCACACAGGCACTGGGACCCGAAGACCGTTGGGGTATTCAAAACGATCTCTATGCCCTGGTGCGCCATGGGCACATGGACTTGGACACCTATTTGACCTATCTCGATTATTATGCCGGTGAAAAGGAATTCCTGCCCCTGGCCAGCATCGCCGGCCACCTGTTGCAAGCCATGCTGGTCGCGCCGCCGGATCGGCGAGGCGCCATTGCGGACCGCGGGCGGGGCCTGGTCGAAGCGGTGCTGGCGCGCATCGGCTTTGCACCGGATGCCGATGAGTCCCAGACCACGGCCATTTTGCGCGACCAACTGTTGTGGCAAGGCGCCTTGTGGGCTCATCCGCCCTCCGTTGCCTTCGGCACCGAACAGTTCGATCGCTTGGTAACAGGCCATGCGGTGCATCCCGACATCGCCAAGGCGGTGATGCAGATCGCCGCGCGGACGCAGGGAGAATCGACCTTGGGATGGCTACAGGAACGGTTCGACCAAACCCCCAGCGAGCACGAGCGGATGAACATTCTCGGCGCCCTGGGCGCCTTCGAAGAGTGGTCCGTGAGCGAAGCGGCTCTGGATTTCTCCCTGACCCGGGTGCCGCCCCGCAATCGCTTCATCCCCATTGTGGCCCTGGCCGCCAATCCGGCGGCCCAACCCCACTTGTGGGACTGGTACCAATCCCACCGCGAGCCCCTGGAACAGATGCACCCCCTGCTTTATGAAAGGGTGATCACCGCCATCTTGCCGTATGGCGGACTCGATCGGGAAGCGGAGGTACGCCGGTTCGCCGAGGCGTACCTCCAGACCCATGCCCATTTGGGCGATGCGATGCGGCTGGCGCTGGAGAATCTGGAAATTAACGGGCGGATGCGGGCGGCGATGCGGGCGATGACGCAGGGATGATCAGTGGGTTGTGGTGGGGATGGTTCTGCGTGTGCCGTGTTAAGTTTTAAGCAAAGGAATGCGGTCGATTGTCCGGGGTGGGTGGATGGTCATCCTTGCTGTGGGAGCTGCTTCCAGCCGCGACGGGTTGTCCGGTGTTTCGTGACAGCCCGTCGCGGCGGCGGGCGCTGCCAATAAAGGCAAGCAACGCCCGATGAATCAGGCATGGATGGCGTTAAGGCAGCGGGC
>JAGTVD010000130.1 GCA_018224505.1 Desulfatitalea sp.
ACCAGATTATCATCACCGACACGGTGGCCGTGGTGCGGCAAGCCGAAGATATCGTCCGGCGCATCGATAAGGTCACCTCCCAGGTGGTGATCGAAGCCCGGGTGGTGGAAGTGACCAGCAACTTCTCACGGGAACTGGGTATCACTTGGAGTATGGGATACGGGCCCGGACTGCTTGGCGATTGGGCGATTGGCACCGACATGGCGATGAACTACCCCTCCCAGGGCGGATCCAACATCGGCATCAGCTTCGCCCGTCTGACCGGTGTGCCCTTTGTGCTCAATGCCCGGCTCAACGCCCTGGAAACGACTGGCGAAGGACGGATCCTCTCCTCGCCGCGCATCATGACCCTGGACAACAAGACGGCCCGCATCAAACAAGGTGTGGAGTACCCCTACCTGGAGCGTGACTCGGCCGGCGGTTCGTCTGTCAAATTCAAGAACATCGATCTGCTGCTGGAAGTGACCCCCCAGGTGACTCCGGACGACCGCATCGCCATGACCATCTTCATCACCAAGAATGACGTAGCCGGCATCACCGCGGGCGTGCCCTCGGTGGCCACCAACGAAGCCGAAACCGAACTGCTGGTCAACGACGGTGACACCATCGTCATCGGCGGCATCATCAAAAGCTCCGAGGCCAAGGGCCAGGACGGTTTTCCCGCTCTCAGCCGGATCCCGGTGTTGGGGTGGATGTTCAAAAACACCTCCCGACAGAAACAGAGCAACGAATTGCTGATCTTCATCACGCCCCGGATTGTTCAGTTGGAGCAGGCGGTGACTTCGGCGATGATAGAATAAGCCAAGCATACGGAATGAATCAGCAGGAACAGACAAAAACGATCAAGTGAAGATAAGGTGGAGGCATCGATGCGACGAGCGTCTGAAAACATGGGGTTGATAATGCTGTTTGGGGTAATGGGTCTGGTACTCTTTGGTTGTAGTGGAAGTGGCGGGGATCCTTTGGATGAGATTGGCACCCGCTATTTTGTGCGCGAACTGATTATAGTCAGGGACGGCGACGAAGACAGGTTCGTTATTGATCCTACCACAACGGATGTTGCAAGCATCGAAGTCGTTTTTGAATCTGCGTCCGATCATGGATATGATCTTTTCCTGAAGGACATTGTTTTGGATTTCGTCTTCCTGGGCGATAATAACCCGTCCATCGATCCACCGGAATTGGGTCAAATCCGCTATGATCCGAAGAGGTTTATTCCTAAAAATGGCGGCACTTTAACCATGACGTTATACTTTTTCACCGCGCTTGATAAAGATTGGTATGTCACAGCAATTGGTGGCGAAGGAGTAGCCGAAACCTATGTTGCTGATTACAGAGTGAACATAACAGCACATGGTTCTTATTCTCAAGAATCCAGCAGCACAAATATCACCATCAAGGACAATACTTGGTTCACAATCGCTAAACCAGTAGAGGAGGAGGAGGAGTAGAAATTATTCCGCGCACTCTTATAATCTGAAAGGCAATCGACTTAAAATTGATCTGGCGGTTCTCAAACCTTTGAGAACCGCCTTTCCTTTCAAACTCACCAATCCACCACTCGTGAAATATAAAGCCCCTGATTACTATCTGTTCTTGACTATACAGCAATACACACCAGTTCAATTTATATCTTTTCCCATGTGCAATAGGCCTGATCGTTGTGCTTGGATATAAAAGCGCCGAATCAACACTTTTTCATTCTATCCTGTGAAGCAAGGATTCCAATCAACCCCTTCGGCGTCGTATAAAAATGGGAAGCATAGGCCTATTGAATCCCCAACCGCTGCCGCGCCTTCAAAGCCAAATCACTGTCCCGGGGCGCGAGTTCGAGGGTCGTCTCATAGGCCACGCGGGCCTGGGGGTTCTGGCCGGTGAGCAGATAGGCCTCTCCCAATAGAAAATGGACTTCCGCTACCTTGGGCGAGGTCCGGCGGGCCTGTTCCAGGTAGGGGAGGGCCTGGCGGCCCTGGTTGAGGGCCAGGTGGGTGCGACCCATGCCCACCAGGGCGTTGAGCAAATCGGCCTGCAGTTTGAGAGCTTCCCGGTAGTACTCTATGGCGGTGGCGAAATCCTGCTTCTGGTAATAGGCGTATCCCAGGTTAGAATAGGCGAACTGGGGGGTGGCGTAAAGCACGTCCTGTTTGATTTCCTGGAAGATTTCGATGGCGGCATCCCACTCTTCGATGGCCAGGTAGGCGGCCCCGAGGTTGTTGCGGGCGGCCGTGAAAGAGGGTTTGAGTTCCACGGCCCGTTTGAAGTGGGTGATCGCTTCGGGCATGCGCTTGCGGGCCATGTAGCAAAGGCCGAGAGCATCGTGAACCAGGGGGTCCCGGGGGTTGAGCTTTTCCGCGTCCATCAGTTCCCGCAGGGCGGCCGTGTAATTGCCCTGGCGCATGTAGGCTTCACCGATCTCCCGTTTGGCAACCGACAGCTGTTCGTTCTGCTGCACCTGGTGGCCACCGCAAGCGCCGAAGAAAAACGGTAAAACCAGGGTGACGACCAGCAGCCAGCCCATTTCAGACCATTGATTTCCATTTTGTCGCATCATGCATCGTTATCCTTTTTTACCATGTCACCATGGCAACGCCACTGGCGCTGAGCAGGTCGGTGACGGCGGGGTGGAGCGAGAGGGCCGCCAGCAATGTGCGCTTGTCGCTTTCGGTGTCGCCCAGCAGAACGCCCTGGATGGTAACGGTGGCGTTGTAGGGTGGCGGGCGGCGGGCGGCCGTGAACGAGGGGTTTTCTATAAAGGGCACTTGCAGGCCATCCAGCATTTTAATGGCAATGGTGGTGAAGGCATCATCGGGAGCGATCTGCACCACCTGCAGCCCGCTCTGGCGAATGGCCCTGACCGCATCGCCGTACAGCTCCCCAAAATCCACCAGCAGCTCCCGCCCGTCGGGCGTTCTGACCAGGTTGGCATAAGCCTGAATCTGAATGCCGGCGTAGGGAAAGGTGATGGGTACATTGGGGGTATAAATGTATTCCAGTGCATTGGCCAGCCGCTGGGTGAAATCCTTTTGCCCAGTGGGTGTGAGGGTCAGGATGTTTTTGACGGCGTGCCGTTCCGTTGATGCCGGGGAAGATGCCCCCTGGGTCCGGCCGCCAGGCAGCAGCTCCTTGAGCACGATGCCGTTCTGTTCGAGGTAACGCCGCAGCGACACGGGCGTCTCTTCCCGGGGGTCGGCGATGGGGGTGATGCACAACTGGCGTTGATCCCGCTGCACCTTGACCCATTTGGCGCGCACCACCACCCGTACCCCCTGGTCGTCAAAACCCACTTCTTCGGCGGTATCGGCGGGTTGGTCGAGGGCTTCGAAGATGGCGCCTACCAGTTCAGGTACCGAAGATTGTTCATCATAGGACACCACCTTGGCATCCGGCCAGATGGATTGAATCTCGACCGGGTCGCGGTTCATGACTTGACCGTCCCGGCTGAACAACAGCTTGTTGGGGGCCATATCCAGCAGCGGATGACGGGAAAGGTCGATTTCAAAATCGGGCCCGCTGGGACGGGGTACAAAAAAGGTGCCTTTGTCCCGCAGTTCACCGCCCACGGCAGCGACGGCTTGGGCCAGCACCCCCCCGGAGGCATCCCCGGTGTCCTCCGGCAGTTCGGATGCCACACCGGCGGCGGGTGTTGTCGGCAAACCAGGCATCGTCCGGCCGCTGTCGATGTTCTCTTTGAGGTTGCCCGCCTCGTCGAACATGTCGGCGTACCAGGTTTCATCCCGGATCGCGGGATCGGGCAGGTAGAGGCGCTGCCCCACGTAAATGCGATCGAGATCCGTCACATTGGGATTGGCGGCCTGGAACAATTTGACCCCTTCCTCGTAGGATCGGCTGCCAAAGCGGCCGTAACGGGCGGCAAGCAGCTGGGAGATCGTGTCTCCCCTTTGCACCTGGTGCTCCTGGGCATGCTGGTGCAACACCTCCTCTACCTTGGCTAAAGTGACAAACGGAATCGTCACCACGCCGGAGGCTTGACCGGGCAGGGCCCCATGTTCCAGCTTGCGCAGGGGGATATCGATGGTTTGGCCGGGACGGATCATGTCGATGTCACGCACCTGGGGATTGAGCCGTTCGAAAATGCCCAGAAAATCCCTGAAGTCGTGATGGGCGATTTCGCCTTTCTGACGAAAGATCTTCAGCACCCAATCACCGGGTTGCACCACATAGGGTTCGCACAGGATGTCCCAGCCCCGATCATAGCGCACGATGTAGTTTTTGTAGATCATGCTGCTGGCGTCGGCGGTGCCCAGAGCGCCGACCCAGACGCATGCGCACCAGCAGATCAGCACCCGGATCACACGGCGGCTGCGGCCGGAAAAAGGCATGGCGGTGTGGAAAAAGACCATAGTCATTCAATCCAATGGGTTATCATATTGCGTCAAGACCGCTTTTTCAATTCCAGATCATCGGCGATGGCTTGGGTGACCGTTTGCACAAACTGGTCGAAATCCGGCCCGCTCAAGGGCGCTCCGGGAGCCGGAACACGCACCAACGTCTGGGGATGCACGTACTTCGGCGCGTTGATCAGCTCCGGGTCGGGCCGCACTTCATAATCTTCAGGAAAACGATTTTCGAAGTAGAGTTCCTGGAAACCGGCGAACTTGAGCGCATGGGCGGTGGAATCGATTACGGCAACTTCGTTCTTGTTGATCACACCCGCGGCCAGGCCCTGTTCGAGCCCTGCGAGACATTCACCGCCATGGGTGCAGGCGATATGCCCGTTGCGGTTGGCGCGCAGCTGCCAATCCATGATGGCCTGCTCGGTGACCTGCACCACATGGACCCGCTGCTGGCCGGCCATCTCGTCGTAGTGACGGGCCAGCTCGATGACCCGGGGCATGGAAACCGGATTGCCGATCATGGCCGCCTGGGCCACCGATGAACGCACCGACTGGGGCACGAAACGGCGCTTGGCGGGGTCGGCTTCACGGTAGTACTGGTAGACCGGATCGGCGTGGGCGGACTGCACCCCGATGATCTTAGGCAATTGGGCGATCAGACCTACCTGATGAAATTTGAGAAAACCACTCATCACGGCGGTGATATTGCCGGCGTTGCCGATGGGCACCACCACCACCTTGTCGATCATTTCGTACTCAAAGGCCTGGGCGATTTCGTAGGAGTAGGACTCCTGACCCAGTATGCGCCAAGCGTTTTTGGAGTTGAGCAGGGCCACATCGTAGCGCTCGGACAGCGCTTCCACCACTTTCATGCAGTCGTCGAACACGCCCGGAATCTCATAGACCCGGGCGCCGCTGCCCAGGGGTTGGGAGAGCTGTTGGGGCGTCACTTTTTTGTGCGGCAACAAGACGGCGGACTTGATGTGGGGCTGCAAATAGGAAGCGTAGAGGGCTGCGGCGGCGGAAGTGTCCCCCGTCGAGGCGCACACCGCCAGCATTTCGGATACCCGGCCGCTCTGAATCAGAAAGTTGATGTAACTGAACGCGCTGGCCATGCCGCGATCCTTGAACGAGGCACTTGGGTTCTGACCGTCGTTTTTGTAGTAAAAACGAATTCCCACAGCTGCTTGCAGGTGCGCATTGGCCTCCACCATGGGCGTATGGCCCTCGCCCAGATAAACCACTGCCTCCAGGGGAATGACCGGCCCGATGAACTCGTGGTAGCGGTAGATCCCCATCAGGGCCGGAACGGTGAGCATGCGGCGGTAGTCGAACAGTTGGCGCCACGCTTCGGGCGACCGCTGTTTCAGCCGTTCGAACTGCCGGTCGTAAATGAGCAGCACCTGGCCGCAGGACGGGCAGGTGTACAACAACTCCTGGATGCCGAACTCGGCGGCGCACCCCAGGCAACGGTAGACCAGGTCCCCCGCCGGCGCGGGAATCAGGTGGGGCTGTATCGCTTCGGGAAATTGCTCCAGTTTCATCGGCCGATGACATCCTTTCCGCCCATGAAGGGGCGCAGCGCCTCGGGAATGGTCACGGTGCCATCTTGGTGCTGAAAATTTTCCAGCAGGGCCGCCACCGTGCGCCCCACGGCCAGTCCGGAACCGTTGAGCGTGTGCACCAGCTGGGTGCCTTTCTGACCCTTGCGTTTGAAACGGATGTTGGCGCGTCGGGCCTGGAACGATTCGAAATTGCTGCACGAAGAGATCTCCCGGTACACCCCCTGGGACGGCATCCACACTTCGATATCGTATGTTTTGGCCGCCGAAAAGCCCAGGTCCCCGGTACACAGGGTCACCACGCGATAGGCCAGATCCAGCCGCTGCAGAATGGTTTCCGCGTTGTCCCGCAACCGCTCCAGCTCATCGTATGATTGTTCCGGGGTGGTGAACTTGACCAGTTCCACTTTGTTGAACTGGTGCTGCCGGATCAGGCCCCGGGTATCCTTGCCGTAAGAGCCGGCTTCCGAACGGAAGCACGGTGTATACGCGGTATAGCAGATGGGCAGTTGTTCCTCGGTCAGGATTTCATCCTGATGAATATTGGTTACCGGCACCTCAGCCGTGGGAATCAGAAAATAATCCCAGTTTTCCAGTTTGAAAAGGTCGGCTTCGAATTTGGGCAGCTGGCCGGTGTTGGTCATGGATTGGCGGTTGACGATGAATGGCGGCAGCACCTCGGTGTAGCCGTGTTCGCCGGTGTGGACATCGAGCATGAAGTTGATCAACGCCCGTTCAAGCCTTGCGCCGGCGCCGATATAGAGAGGAAAACGGGCTCCGGCGATGCGGGCGGCGCGGGCGAAATCAAGAATGCCCAGCTGCTCGCCGATATCCCAGTGCCCCCGCGGGGCAAAGTCGAACAGGGGCGGTTGTCCCACGGTTTTGAGGATCGGATTGTCCTCGGCCGTTCGGCCCCGGGGCACCGAAACGTGGGGCAGGTTGGGCATTTCCAGCAGCAGACCCCCGAGGGTCTCCTCGTAACGCACCAGGTCCTTTTCCAGCGCCTTGATGCGCTCCCCCACCGACCGCATCTCGGTCATGATGGATTCGGCATCGCCGCCTTCGCGTTTGATGGTGGCGATTTGTTCGGAGACCACATTGCGCTGGTGCCGCAACTGTTCGATTTCAGCCAGGACGGCCACACGCTGTTCGTCCGCATGGGAAAAGGCGCCCAAATCAATGGCGGCGCCCCGCGCAGCGAAAGCTTCTTGAACTTCGATGAAATTTTGTCGGACAAACTTGATTTCTAACATTGGAATACCTATATTGGACGGAATTTGTCGATGAAAACCGATTGTTACAGTAAGACAGGTCCCCGATGGAATGGCTGGATTCGCTTGGCTGGACCTGCTGGCGACAATGGTCAGACTCTACTGTAAGCATGCGATTTAGTCAATGATCATTGTGAGTTGAATTGGTGGCCCGCCATGACGGGCGATTGATCTTTCAATCAAAAAGCGGAGACAGTGATGGAGGAAACCCGAGAACGCAAACAAGAAATGCGCGATGAGGCAGCCCGCAGGCTTACCGCGATACCGGCTGGGCAGATGACCGAAAATGTCAAAGCCATCGAAAACCGACTGTTTGAATTCGCCAATTTCTTAGAGTCGCGCATTGTGCTGTTGTACACGCCGGCAGCCGGAGAAGTGGACACCCTGGAGGTGCTCCGGCGCAGCGTCATGTATAACAAAATCATCGTATTACCTGCCCTTTCGCCCAACGGCCGCAGCGTTGGCCTCTACAAGGTGGACGATATTCAACGGGACCTGGTGGAGGGTCCACGGGGCAACCTGGAACCCAATCCCAAACGATGTAAATCAGTGCCCTTGGATTGCCTGGATATCGCCATAATTCCAGGTGTGGTCATGGATGAAAAGGGGGGACGCATCGGCACAGGTCGGGGCAGCTATGATCGGCTGATCCCGGAACTGCCCGTCACGACCCGCAAGGTGGGGTTGGTGTTCGAAGCCCAAATCGTGCCCGTAGTGCCCATGGAAAGCCACGACAAGTATTTGGACATTATCATCACCGAGCAACGGGTTATTTACAAAATTTGACATTCCCCTCAATTTTCGTTCGCTGCGGCGTGCATGCAATCGCCCTGGTGGAAGCGGACTATCTGCTTGACCGCATGGGCGTGCTCTGATAGACGCCCTCAGGGGAGTTGAATGCCAATGAAGTTTGACCGCCTGCGCCAGGAAATGGTGGCAAAGCAGATTGAAGCCCGGGGGATCACCGATCCCAGCGTACTGGCTGCCATGCGCACGGTGCCACGCCACCTGTTTGTCAGCGAAGCCCTGATGGATCAAGCCTACAGTGATTTCCCGCTGCCCATCGGTGAGCAGCAAACCATCTCACAACCCTACATCGTGGCGGAAATGACCCATGCCCTGCGCCTGACCCCCAATGACCGGGTGTTGGAAATCGGCACCGGTTCGGGCTACCAGGCCGCGGTGCTGGCCCAGATCGCCTACCGGGTGTATACCATCGAGCGGATATATACCCTTTATGCCAGGACCCGCAAACTTTTCGACCAGCTGGGGTACCATAACATCGTGACCCGCTATAGCGACGGCACCACCGGATGGCGGGACGAAAGTCCCTTTGACGCCATCATCGTCACGGCCGGCGCCCCGGACATACCGGCGTTGCTGGTTGAGCAGCTGGCAGTGGGAGGCCGAATGGTGATTCCCGTGGGCAACCAGTATGCCCAGGAGTTGGTGCAACTGGTGCGGGAGGAAAAAGGCGTTCGAAAAAGCAATCTGGGGGGCTGCCGTTTTGTGAAGCTGGTGGGCGAACACGGGTGGAAAGAGGCATAAGATGCTGCGGCGGCTGTACGACTGGGTCCTCCACTGGGCTGAAACGCCCTACAGCACATGGGCGCTGTTTCTTCTGGCGATGGCCGAATCCTCCTTCTTTCCCATTCCACCCGACGTGCTGCTCATCGCCCTGGCGGTGGCCAAACCGCGCAAGGCCCTCACCTATGCCTGGGTCTGCTCCCTCGGATCCCTGATCGGCGGCTGCCTTGGGTACCTGATCGGCTACACGTTCATGACCGGCCTGGGCGAACGGATTGTCGCATGGTACGGTTTCACCGAACAGGTGGCGTACATCGGATCCCTCTACCAGCAATACGACGCCTGGGCCGTGGCCATAGCCGGCTTCACCCCCATTCCCTACAAGGTCTTCACCATCGCCGCAGGCATGTTCAAAATCGATTTTGCTGTGTTCGTGCTGGCCTCCCTGGTCTCCCGTTCGGCCCGCTTCTTCCTGGTGGCCGGTCTGATCCGCATTTTCGGCGCGCCCATCCGTGCCTTCATTGACCGCTATTTCGACATCCTGGCCATCGCTTTCGTCGTCCTGCTGGTGTTGGGCTTCGTAGTCATCAACTATGTGATCTAACCGCCCATGCACACCGGCACAAGCACCACACCCCGCAATACCAAATGACTAATAATCGCCAGAGCCTTCATTGAGAGAAAACCTAACACTCCCGGTGCAGCCGGGCATCACAAATCCTTTACCAGCCGATTGGCGGTAGCCTTTTTGATCTCCCGTCCAATAGCCGCCAACGCATGGGCAACCGAGGCGACCCCTTGATCGTGCCGTTCCGGCAAATCGTCCTGGCCCACCCGGTCCCAGCTCTCCAGCACATCGGCGACGGTAATGGCGTGGATGTCCCGGGCCGGCTGGTAGCCGAGCGCTTCCAGCGTCGGATGCTGGACCGCCGATACCATGCCGGCCTGGATCAGCCGCTCGGTCAGTTGCACCACCAGGCCATGGGGCAAATGGAGACGGTCGGCGATCTGCTCGGCCGTCGGCGGCGGATCGCCCTTCTCGAAGGCACCGATCATGAACCGCAGCAGATAGAGGGCATACTGTTTTTGCATATGGGGGCTGGCGTCCTGGTAATCCACTGCCTGGGCATACTGGCCCACATGTTGGTGGGCATAGGCGATCTGGGCCCCGAGCAGAAGGATCATCCAGCTCAATTGCAGCCAGATGAGAAAAAAGGGCAGGGCCGCGAAGCTGCCGTAAATGGCGTTGTAGCGCGACAGCAGCACCTGGATGTAGAGATAGCTGCCTTGCAGTACCTGAAAAAGGGTGCCGGCGATGATCCCGGCAATCAATGCCGATCCGAACCGGACCCGGGTATTGGGCATCACCAGGTAGACCATGATGAACAGCAGCCAGGTCAGCGCATAAGGCACCCATTGCAACACATGGAAGATCACCGGGCTGGCCACCTCCAACACTGTCACGGTGTCGGTAATGGCGGTGACCTGGGTCGTAATATAGACGTTGAGGCTACTGGAAACGATCACCAGCAGGGGGCTAATGATCATGATGGTCAGGTAGTCCGTGAATTGACGTATGAACGTACGGGATTTGACCTTCCAGATTTCGTTGAGCGTATCTTCGATATGCCTCAGGACCTTGAGTGCCGTCCAAAAAAGGAAAATGACGCCGATGCCGGCCACCAGACCGCCCTTGGTGTTCTCCAGCAGCGAGCGGGCAAAGGTGAGGATCTGTGCCACCACCTCCTCCTGGCCGGGCAATCGTTCATAAAGCTGGCCTTCCAACCGCTGCTCCAGGCCGAAACCTTTGGCGATACCAAAAGCCAGGGCCACCACCGGGACCACCGACAGCAGGCTGTAAAAGGTCATCGCCGAGGCGCGCAGGGCGCAGTTGTCGCGCACATACCCCTGAACGGTGAGCAAAAGAACCTGAAACGGTTTGAGCAACAATCGCTTGAACCGGGTCAGGTCACCTTTGCTCAACCGCCAGATTTCGGTTTGCAGAAAGCGCGTTACACGTGTCTTTGCCGCTTGCAGCTTGGCCATGGGCGAGTGTCCGTTGGGCTAGAATTGGGACTCCTCGGTCGAACCTTTCAGCGCCGACACCGAAGACAAGCCTTCGCTGATACTATCCATGACCCGGTCAAAATAGCCGGTCCCCACAAATTTCTGGTGAGTGGTGGCCATGTACCCGTCATCCTTGCCGTGGGCGAATTCAGTCTGCTGAAACCGCGAATAAGCGGCCATGCCTTCCTTTTTGTAGCTGTAGGCCAGATCGAACATGCCCAGGTTCAGGGTATGGAACCCGGCCAGGGTCACGAATTGAAACTTATAGCCCAAGGCGGCCAGGTCCTGCTGGAAGGTGGCAATCATTTTATCGTCCAGGTTGGCCTGCCAGTTGAACGAGGGTGAGCAGTTATAGGCCAGCAGTTTGCCCGGAAATTTGGCATGGATCCCTTCTGCGAAACGGCGGGCGTCGTCCAGGTCCGGCTTTTGGGTTTCACACCAGATCATATCTGCATAGGGGGCATAGGCCAGGGCGCGGGCGATGGCCAGGTCGATGCCGCTTTTGATGTAGTAGAAGCCCTCCGAAGAGCGCGGCTGATCCATAAGAAAAGGTTGGTCCCGCTCGTCGATATCACTGGTGATCAGGCGCGCGGCCTCGGCGTCGGTGCGGGCGATCAGTACCGTGGGCACATCGTTGACATCGGCTGCCAGGCGCGCGGCAATCAGCTTGGCGATGAACTCCCTCGCCGGCACCAGCACTTTGCCGCCCATGTGGCCGCACTTTTTAGCGCTGGCCAGCTGGTCCTCGAAGTGGACACCGGCCGCGCCGGCCTCGATCATTTCGCGCATCAATTCAAAAGCGTTGAGCGGGCCGCCGAAGCCCGCCTCGGCGTCCGCCACGATGGGCGCATACCAGTAGGGTCCTTTTTTGCGGCCGTCGAGCACTTGGATCTGATCCGCCCGGCGCAGGGCGTTGTTGATGCGCTGCACCACCGAGGGCACACTGTTGGCGGGATAGAGGCTCTGATCCGGATACATCTGTCCGGCCAGGTTGTTGTCGGCCGCCACCTGCCAACCGCTCAAGTAGATCGCCTTCAGGCCGGCCTCCACTTGCTGCACGGCCTGGTTGCCGGTGAGGGCGCCCAGGGCGGGGATGAACGCTTCATTGTTCAAAAGATGCCACAACCGTCTGGCACCGGCCGCGGCCAGGGAGTGTTCGATTTTGAGCGTACCGCGCAATTTCAGAACATCCTCGGCGCTGTAAGGTCTTAAAATCCCTTCCCAGCGCGGATCGGTCTGCCATTCACACTCGAGGGCCGAGATTTCGTCAGGAAAAATTTCGTGGCAAGTAAGACGGTCACACAGGGCTTGGGCTTCTTCGGCAATGGTTTGCATAATGATCTCCTTGGGGGCTTGAGCGATCTTTGGGTTATCTTCATTGTTCGTGATTGCATGGATTGACGGCAGCGCTTGCCGTCAATCCGTTTGCGCATAGGCTCTGAGGGTAAGAAACTCTTCGAAGACGGGGTTGGCGATAATCTGCTCGAAAAGCTGCCGGGCACGGTCGTGGGGCACTGCAGCAAATGAATCCCGGCCCAAAGTTTCGCGCAGCAGGTCCATCTCTTCATCCATAATCCGACGCACCAGCTCCAGGGTCACCTTGCGACCGTCCTCCAGAACACCTTCGGGGTGGTGCACCCATTGCCATACCTGGGCGCGGGCGATCTCGGCGGTGGCCGCATCCTCCATCAGATGGTAGAGCGGCACGCAGCCATTGCCCGCCAGCCAGTGGGCCATGTATTGAATCCCCACGGCGATATTGTTGCGCAGACCGTTTTCCGTGATAGGCCCTTCAGGCACTTGCAACAGATCCCGGGCGGTGATGGTCACATCGTCCAGCAGTCGATCCACCTGGTTAGCCGCCGGCATGGCCTTGTCGAACTCCTCCCTGGCAATGGCCACCAGCCCCGGGTGGGCCACCCAGGTGCCGTCGTGACCATTGCGGGCCTCGCGCACCTTGTCTTCGCGCACCTTGGCCAGTGCGGCGGCATTGGCCTGGGGATCTTCCTTGATGGGAATCTGGGCCGCCATGCCGCCCATGGCGTGCGCCCCCCTACGGTGGCAGGTCTGAATAACCCGCAGCGCATAGGACCGCATGCAGTGGCGGGTCATGGTGATCAGCGCGCGATCCGGAAAGATGTAGCCCGGTACGTTGCGAAAGCGTTTAATGAAGCTGAAAATGTAATCCCAACGGCCGCAGTTGAGCCCGACGATATGGTCCCGCAGTTCGTAGAGAATTTCATCGGTTTCGAATGCCGCCAGGATGGTTTCGATCAACACCGTGGATTTGATGGTGCCC
>JAGTVD010000131.1 GCA_018224505.1 Desulfatitalea sp.
AGGGGCAGTGCGAAATCGTATGTCCAGTAGCCATGCGCCTCGATTTTCTTGTGATACCGGTAATGTTCGTGGATCTCGGGCAGCATTGCGACACCGAAAGGTTCCACATATTCGTTAAGCCAGTCCAGAATGTCCCACACCTGGGGTTCCAGAAAAAAGCAGTTGGTGCCCACCTCGATGGTGGTGTAGGCAAAGGCGTCCATGCGAATCATCTTGGCCGAAGTACGGGCCAGTCGGATGAGAAAATTGCGAAACACCTCCTTGGTTTTGGGCGAAGTCATATCCACATCGATTTGCTCGTAGTCGAAGGTGCACCACAACTTCTCCTTGGAACCGTCCGCCCTCTCGATTACGGTGTAGGGCGGGCGCGGCTTGCGGGTGTAGACCTTGGCCAATTCCGCTTCGTCGATCTCCCCCGTGGGGCTCATTTTGCTGAACGAGAGAAACATATCGGCATATTCGGATGCCGGCCCCTTTTCCTTGTAGTCTAGAAAAAACACCGATTGGCGGGAAATGTGGTTGACCATGAAGTCGATGATCAAATCGAAATCGTTGCCGATCATCTCCACATCCGCCCAGGTGCCAAAGGCCGGGTCCACTTCGTCATAGGTCAGGGGCGAAAAACCGCGGTCGGCCGACGAAGGGTAAAACGGCAGCAAATGCACGCCGCCGATGGCCCGGGACAGATAGCGCCGCAGGGCATAGTGCAGTTCAATGAGGTTGGCGCCGAAACTGTCGGGGTAGACAATCAGTTGGACCTTGTTTTGCAGTGTCATGGCTCAGACATCCTCGGTGTAAGTGTCATTATCATCTATCAAACGATAGTGTTTCAGACCTTCGATGATGCCGCCGGCACACGACGCCTGCGCGAAGTAAACATGGCGGCTCTCCCGAAGTCCTTCCAGTTCGTGGCTGTAATTGCCCACCACAACGGCCCGCGGTTCACCGCGCAGCATCTCCTCGTCGTTGCCCGAATCGCCGCTGACGAAAAAATGGCCCAGCGGAATCTCCCACTTGTAGCTTAAATAGCGAATGGCCTTGCCCTTGGACGCCCGGTAGGGCAGGATATCCAGATATTGGTCATGGGAGAAAATCAGGTTGTAGCGGCATTTGTGGCGCAACAGGCGGTTGTGGATCTTTGCGAGTTGCTCCTTGTCCGGATCCATATAGTAGCTGATCTTGAAATCGCGCTGGGTCGCATCTTCCTGATAGGTCAGAAAGTCAAAATCGGAGAGCAGCTCAATGATCTTGTCCCGCTGCCACTGGTGGGCGATATGGGTGGCCCACCCCTGGGAAAACTGACGATCGGCGCCGTAGTAAATTTCACTGCCCACCGAACTGATGATCACATCGGGCGGTGGTACGTGATGGCGCTCCAGAATGCGCACCGTGGCGTCGATGGTGCGTCCGGTGGCCACACCGAACCCGATGCGTTGCTTGTTGCGTTCGAGGATCGCCAGCAACGCTTCAAGCCGGCCGTTGTCCTCGCCGATCAGGGTGTTGTCGATATCGGTAATTAATAAATGGTCCAGTGCGATCAGGCGCCGGCCAATGGCATCGGAGGGTACGGCGGTGTCCATGTCGGATGCATGGTTGTCCCCCATCAGCCTGCCGATCTCAATGGCATAGGTTTCCGCATGGCTTGCCCAGGTGTAGTGTTCGCGCACCTTCATAATGCCGCTTTTGGAATACTGCTCCCACAATTGGCTGTTGGCGATGATCTTGCGTACGGCTTTGCTGATCTCCATGGGCCGGGTGGGATCGATCAGAATACCGTTCTCACAGTTGCGCACGATGTCGTTTGGGCCGCCATCATTGGTGGCCACAATGGGCAGCCCCGTGGCCGAGGCCTCCAACAAGGTCAGCCCGAACGGTTCGGTGAGGGCCGGATTGATGAACACCCCTCGCTTTTCGGCCGCCACCCGGTAGAGGACCGGCACTTCGTATTCAAAGTCATGCCGCTTGGGGATCGCCAGTTTGCCATAGAGGTCGTACTTGTCCATCAGCAGCAGCATCTGGGTGAGCACATCCCGTTCGTTGTCCTGCATATCATCGATATCTTTTCGGATACCGGCGAAAACAGCCAGGTTGGCCATGGTTTGCAGCTCCAGGTCCTCTCCATAGGCCTGGATGAGACCGGAGATATTCTTGCGCTTGTCCGGTCGGCACAGGGCAAGGATCAATGGTTTGTCCGGCTGCATGAAGAAGCGGTTAAGCTCCTTCAGAATCCGCGCCTGGGCGTAACGGGCATTCTCCGAGCGCTCGTTCTCCTCCAGCAGATCATGATAAAAGGGGTAGAACTTTTCAATATCAATACCCGGCGGCACCACCTTGAAGGCCGGCACATCTTTATTGTGGTAAAGACCATACTGCTGCTCGATCTCATGCCGGGTGCTGGTGATCACCAAGTCGGCGCGGGACAGGATCTGCTCCTCGGCTTTGATGCGCCGATCGATTTTGTACTTTTTGTCGATTTCCTCCTGTCGCATGCCTTCGCTGAGCAGCTTGCGCAACTTTGAGCGCCCCAGGGAGTGACCCGTATAAACAAACGGCACGCCGAAAAAGCCGGCCAGTTGCCCGGCCACGTACCCCGCATCGGGGTAGTGGCCATGGACGATATCCGGGATGGCCTGCTCGCGTTTGATAAATTTGACGGTCTTGTCGATATACTCATCCAGATGGGGCCACAACAGCTCCTTGCGGAGGTACCGGCGCCCTCCGCACTGGATACGTATAATGCGAAATTTGTCGCTGACCACCTCGATGGCCCGGGCATAATCGGAAGAGACCCGTTTGTCGGCGATCAAGCGGGTGAACAGATCCACCCGCCCGATATCTTCCCGTGCGCTCATATGACGCGCCAATTCGATCACATAGTTGATCTGACCGCCCGTATCGGCATCACGGCCCAATTCCATGTTTTCGGCTCGCAACAGGCCGTGAATACTGAACATCTGAACATAAGGCAGTTTTTCAACCATCTATCTTTCCTTCCATCATCCGCTGCAACCAGCGATAAACAGCAGGGTCATCCGGAATCGCACCGGGCAGGGTGCAAATGTGGGCCGCGAACTGTGTGGCCCAAGAGACCACCCGCGCCGGATCCAGCTTGCGCACAAGCCCCGCGGCGACAACGGCTGCGTAGGCATCGCCGGCGCCCACGGTATCCACCACCGACCCCTCCTCGGGAGGTGCGGCGTTGATCGTTTGACCGGCCGTATATAGCGTACTTCCCTTTGCCCCGTGGGTCAGTACGAGTGTGCCGATGGCAAAACGCGCCATGATCCATTCCACCAGCGCCGCTTCATTGGCGGGCCCACCGAACGACGACTGTATTTGGGCAAGTTCATCGGTATTGAGCTTCAGGATATCGGCGTACAGCAAACAGGCCGCCATCGTTTCCTGCCGGTAATGCGGCGGACGCAAATTGATATCGCAAAACACCTCGGCGCCGCCTGTCCTGGCCGTCATGAACCGCTTCATACCATCGGAAACCCGCGCCGTGCGCTGGACCAGGCTCCCGATATACACCATACGCACTTCGCGCCACATTTCCGGCGCACACGCGTTGATATTCAAATAGTCGTAGGCCACATCGGTGCGGATATCAAATTGCGGGACCCCTTCTTGATCCAAAGCGACACGCACCGTACCGGTGGGATGGCGGGAATCGACCTGCACATCATCGAGATCGAAACCACGGGTCTCGAGCAGTTGCAGGATGGTACGACCCCGGGCATCGTCTCCGACCCGTGTAAGCAAACGCACGGGCAGCCCGAGCTGTTTCAGATGCATGGCGAAATTGGCGGGCGCCCCGCCAATGCGCTCGTAGTCGTCAAACACATCATAAAGTATCTCACCGATCACGACGATCATGAACTGTCCTTGGTTGGGGTTGGCAAGACATTCAACGGAAGAACCGTCGCCGCAGGACACGGACTTCAGCCGGTTGGGCACATTCACCAGTGCTTGATACGGGTTGGGCCACCGCGCAAGCGCTCCCTGTAAGATATAGAGCAATAATGCAATGAGGTCAACCGAACCGGCCGGAGCACAAAGGATGATCACATGTAAATTCATGGATGATACATGCACTGGACAGCTGATGGGTCACCTTTTTTGCATGATAGGAGGTGCTACCGGGTGCACCGGCTTAACTGCCACAGCGGTACCCCGCACCATCTCTTTGGGGTACATGCAATCACCCTGCCCTGTTAGCCCTTTCCCCTTGCCTTCCCCCCTCATTCATAATAGGCTCGCGGCAGTTTGAATCATGGGACCCGTTGGTTGAACGGGCAAACCGCAACATCCCTATCCGGATCGTAGAATGGTGATATCGAAGCTTCCGCTGCGCTCCCGAATCTTTCTGGTCATCGGCGCCCTGGTGTTCATCAACTTCATGGGCGCATCGGTCATGGTGTGGTACACGTATCGCATCCAGGCGGTTCTGGACAATATCATCGAACACAATCTGGCCAGCTACCAATCAGCCGCCAACCTGGAGGTCGCGCTGGTGAACCAGAAGGGGTTCGTCACCTATTTTTTCCAGGACGGCAACCCTGAATGGCTGCGGCAACTGGGAGAATACCGCCAGATTTTTCGCGTGCGCCTCGAGGAAGCCAGAACCCGCGCCGAGGACCCGCTCCAGCACCGCCTGCTGGCCCACATCGAGAATGAATACGAACTGTATATAGCGGTCAAGGACCAAGTGATCGCCCACTACCAGGCGAACCGGCACGACCAAGGCCTGCAGCTTCATCCCACCGTAAGACAGCACTTCTTCGCCCTGATGAACACCTGCGAAAAATACAAGGCGCTGCATGCCGAACGCATGATAGAGGCCCAGCATGACAGTCATGCACAAGCCGCACAGCTGCGTGTCATTGCCGCCATCGCCATGGGCGGAGGACTGTTGCTGGCCATTGTGCTGGCGGTGCTCCTGGTGCGGGAAATCCTGGCGCCTGTCAACCGTCTTTTTAAGATGGCCAGCCGTGGTGATCCATCCGCTGAAACCAGCCCTAATGTGTTAACGGCCCTGGGGCAACAAGTGCACGGTCTGCTGGCCGATGTGGACCAAACCCACCTGGCGCTCGCTCGCAGCCGCGAAAGCCTGGTGCAGGCCGAAAAGCTGGCCATCGTCGGCAAACTGGCCGCCGGCATGGCCCACAGCATCCGTAACCCATTCACTTCCGTCAAAATGCGCCTTTTCTCACTGAACCGCTCTTTGGCCCTGGACAGCGAGCAAAAAGAAGACTTCACTGTCATTACCGAAGAGATCCGCCACATCGATACCATTGTGCAAAATTTTCTGGAGTTTTCCCGTCCGCCCAAACTGGTGATGCAGACCATCAGCCCTTCCCACATCGTGGACATGGCACTCCAACTGCTCAGGCACCGACTCAAATCATACGATGTCACTGTGGCGCTCCAGCGGGCAAGGCCCCTGCCGGATGTATCGGCCGATCCGGAACAGCTCAAGGAGGTGCTGGTCAATCTGATCATCAATGCCTGTGAGGCCATGGAACATGGCGGTCACATCGACATTCGCGAGGAAACCATAGCGGATAACCCGTCAGGCCCCATAACGGTCATCCAGGTGTCCGATAATGGCCCGGGGATTCCCGAACAGCTGTGCAAAAAGGTATTTCAACCCTTTTTCACCACCAAGGAAGAGGGCACCGGTCTGGGACTGAGCATCGTGGC
The DNA here is from genome assembly GCA_018224505.1 of Desulfatitalea sp. Taxonomy (GTDB): domain Bacteria; phylum Desulfobacterota; class Desulfobacteria; order Desulfobacterales; family Desulfosarcinaceae; genus Desulfatitalea. The sequence goes on from JAGTVD010000131.1 coordinate 5,704, forward strand.
CCGCATCGTCAACGAGCATGGCGGGCAGATCCGCGTTGCCCCCAGCAAAGGCATGGGGACCACATTCATCATCGAATTACCGATCAAGGGGGAGCGGTGACCACGATTCTGATCATCGACGATGACGATCAATTGCGCAAAAGTTTTGCC
>JAGTVD010000132.1 GCA_018224505.1 Desulfatitalea sp.
GCCAAGTGTTTTGCCCCCGAGGGGAAGCCGCGAACGGCCGCCCAGGTGTCATTCCGGGTCGGGCCGATCGCCAAGCGTCTCGATGTCTTCGGACCGCGCTTCTGGGAGCGGCGTGCCGCCGGCATGGCCATCTCCGATCCCCAACCGTTCACGGTGGTGGATCTGGATTGGCCCAACGCTTTTGGCGGACCCGGTTTCGATTCCAACCCGCTGGGGCGAGGCATCGATCCCGTTGCCACTGCAACCGGGATGCAGGTGCTGCCGCTGCCGGCCGTGGAGGACCCCGCGCATCTAATCGGCGCGCCCGGTGACCGACCGTCGCCGGCCGGCTTCATGCCTATCGACCAGACCTGGCCCCAGAGAAATAAAAAGGCCGGCACCTATGACCAGAAATGGTTTCAGGCGCACTGGCCTTTTTTTCCCGAAGACATGAACTGGACCTTTTTCAATACGGCGCCTGAAGATCAGCAGCAGGGCGCCTGGTTTCAGGGTGGCGAAACGGTGGAGTTGACCAACATGCATCCCCGGCGCCAACTTTTGCAGGCCGTGCTACCCCGCCTGCGGCAGCGTGTTTTCGTCAATCAGTTCAATAATTTGCAGGCCCCGGAAAAGGGGCTCTCCTTCCGGGAAGCCCAGACCCGGCTCGATACGGTCTGGCTCTTTCCCCACGCCCTGCGCGGCGTCCTGGTGCACCGGGCCGTGCTGGAGGTGGCCGACGAAGAGGCCGTGGATGTTAAGCACCTCTACCTGGTCACCGAATCGGCGGATGATGCCCCCCAATCCTTGGAACACTATCTGGCAGCCCTGGAAAAGCGGCTCGACCGCACGGTGCAGGTGGATATGTCCCAACTGGACGCGGCCATGGCCCAGGCCGGTCAGGAGATGAAAAAGATCAAAGATATCCCCAAGGCCTTGGCCCACAGCCTGGCCGTGGCGCAAGGCAAGGTGCCCAATGCCGGCATTTCACCCCAAAACGCCGCCGCCCGGTGCGTGAGCGTGCTGGGCCAGTCCCAGGAGCGGATGCAGACGGCAGAGAAGCAGTTGCTGGAACTCAAGCAGCAGTTCGGCCACATGGTCAAAATCGACCTGGCCCCCCTGGCCAGTGCCCGGGACAAGTTCGAACAGCTCAAGGGCACCATTGGTCAACAGATGGCCAAGGCCGAGGCCATCACCCAAAAGGCCTCGGCCGCCAAGCAGCAGATGCAGGACAAAGTGCTCAAGGCGCTGGATCGGCCGGCATCCCAACAATTGCTGGCCAAAGCCAAAGAGCAGATGGCCCCTAAGGAAAAGGCCCTCTGGCCCGAACAGGCCCTGGCGTTGGTACGCCAGGGGCGCTACGATCTCTCCCTGGACCCTGTGCGCATGTCCTCCCTGCGCAAAATGGGCCTGCGACCGGTCACCCTGAAACGGGCCATGGTGGCCGCCATTGCGCAAGACCTTCCGTTTGTCCCCGAACAGTGGGGTCTTGATCCGGCACCATCGGCCACCTTGCCAGCCGGCCTGGTACTGGCGGTCCACAACGGCTCCCGGATTACACGCCTGGTGATTCGTCCCGGCGATTTGGCGTCGGCCGCCGCCGACGTTACCGTGCCCGGGTCCACCGATACCGCCTTTGGCGCCGCCTTGGCACCGGGAAAACCCGTAGTCATCGTGGCTGACCCCCTGGAAGCCTGGCTGGTGGAACAGGACGCCGGCGATTGGGTCGGCGTGGCGGCGCTGCCCACACCGGATACGGCGCCGGACAAGGAGACCGCCGATCTACTCAAGGAGGCCCCGCGGCTGCTGGTGGTGATCTATTCCCGCGACCCGGCGGCCAGGAATAAGGCCATTGAAGCGTGGCGCAGCGTCTATCCCCAGGCAGAAGCGCTGCCCCTGCCGGAACGCGCGGCCATCTTCGATGCCCACCAGCAATCGGTATCCTTGGAAGATTGGATCGTTGCCGCCCTGGGGCCGGACCAGGCGCCGTTTGTGCCCGAAGATAGTCCGTTTCGCGCCAAAGACGGTCCGGACGCGGCCGGTCTGTCCATTCCGTCGCTGGATGCCAAGGGGCTCTATCAGGGCTTTCACGACGGGATGATGGAGAAGATGGCGCCCATCCAAGAGCGAAGTGCGGCACTCAAACACTCTATGACCGAGAAGATGGATGCGGCCATTGAAAAGGCCAGGGCCCAAATGCGCCGCGACGGCCTGGAAAAGCATGGTATCGACCCCCAGAAGTGCTTCATTGCGCCGCCCCCGGCCCAGAAGTCAGCGGGCTTCATGGCCGGCATGGATCTGTCGGCCAAGTATGGCCACGTGCGCCAAAGTTTGGCAAAGGCCGGCCAGATGACCCCCGAGCGGGCAGCGGCCCTGGACGTTCAGGAGGCCAAAATGTCCAAGGTGCTGGCCGATGCCAAAGCGCGCTGGGCCGAAGGCCAGGCCAAACTGCCAGGGGCCGGCGGCGGATTCGCCTTTCCCGACTGGGCCAAAAAGATGCTGGCGCCGTTTCACATCGACCCGGACGACCGGGAGATCATGACCCGGGAGACGGTCATCGACCGTCACGCCAACCGGATCAGCCTCAAGGGCAAGAATCTTTCCGGGCTCGATCTTTCCGGCCTTGATCTGACCGGCGCGGACCTGCGCGGCGCGCAGATGAAGAAGACCTCCTTTGCCGGATCGAAACTGGACGGCGCTGACCTGAGCGGCACCATTGCCGAGCAGGCTGATTTTACCGGCGCCTCCTTCAACAACGGCAAGGCTGTGCAGGCCATCATGAGCGAAGCCGGATTTGGCGGAGCCGCCCTGGCCGGCACCGACTTCAGCAAGGCGCTGCTCAAAGGGGCTGACCTTGCCAACGCCGACCTTTCGAATAGCACCCTGGAGCAGACCCTGCTGGAAGAGGCCCAACTGACCGGCGCCAACCTTTCGGGCGTCAAGGCGGCCAAAGGTTACTTCATGGGGGCGGATCTGACCGGCGCCAAATTTTCCAATGCCGAGGCCGCCAAGGCCGTTTTCCACAGAGCCACCGCCGCTAAGACCGATTTCTCCGGCAGTGATCTGACCAGGGCGATTTTCTGGGACGCCCGGGCCGACCAGGCCAATTTCCAGGGCAGTAAACTGGAAAACGCCCGTTTCGGCGGCACCGCCTCGGTCAAGCAGGGCAATTTTCGCGATACCGACCTGACGCGCGCCTCTATGATCGATGCCGACCTGTCCGACGGCGATTTCAAAGGGGCGCGTTTCGAGCGTTCGTTCTTGCGCAACTGCAACCTATCCCGCTCAGATCTGTCGGGAGTCAGCGCCAAGCGCACCTTTTTTCACCGTACCAACCTGGAGGGCGCCAACCTATCCCACACCAACCTGCTGATGGGCTCGCTGCGCAAGGCCCGGCTGGTCAATGCCGATCTCTCCGGTGCCAACCTCTATGGCGCAGAGCTGTACCGGACCGTGGTGGGCAACACCAACTTTGAGGAGACCAACTTGAAGATGACCTTATTGAACAAGCGTGTGGAGCTGCTCGATGACCAGAAATGAGATTGCCGAGGCCATTGCCCGGGACGACACCATTGCCGATCAGGACCTTTCCGGCATCGATCTCACCGCCATGGATCTGTCCGGCGCGCGGTTTGAAAACTGCTTTCTGGGCGGCGCCGATCTGCGCGGCGCCACCATCCAACGCACCGGCTTTAAGGGGTGCGCCCTGCACAACGCCAACATGAGCAATGCCGATCTGACCCAGGTGCTCTGGATGGAGATGGAGCTGACCGGTGTCATCCTTGCCGGGGCCAAACTGGAAAAGGCTGTGCTCACCGGCGCCAAGCTCTCTGACGCCGACCTGACCGGTGCGGACCTGACCCGCGCCGTGCTGGATAATGCCGTGCTGGACCGTGCCCGTCTAGGGCAGGCCATTCTTGAAAGGACGGTCCTGTTTCAAGCGTCGTTGAAAGAGGCCGACCTGACCGGTGCCAATCTGACCCGCACCGTCTTTTTCAGGGCCGACCTGACCGGCGCCAATCTGAACAAGGTCAAGGCCCACAAAACCTTTTTGCGCGAGTGCGCCTTGGCCCATCAGGACTTTTCAGGGGCAGAGTTCTCCTGCGTACAGGCCGGCGGCGCCGATCTGAGCGGGGCCAAATTTGCCGGCGCGGACATCAACCGCTCCAACTTCATGGCGGCCAAACTGGTTGGGGCCGACTTCAAGGGGGCCAAGGCATTCGGTGCTGTCTTCATGGCCGCGGAACTGCAGGGCGCTGTCTTTGCCGGGGCAATCTTAAGCAATGCCTGTTTCGAGGCGGCGAACCTGGATGGGGCTGACTTTACCGCTGCCCGGCTGGATCAGGCCCTGATGACCCGAACACATTGCCATGCAACTGTTTTCGCCAGGGCCGAATGCACCTGCGCCGATTTTTCCCATGCCGATCTGACCGCAGCCGATTTTTCCAACGCGGGCCTCTACCGGGCCAAAATGCACCGGGCCACGGCGGAGAATACCATTTGGGACGGCGCAACCCGCCATCTGGCCCTGGAGACCGACCCGGATCTGGCGGCGGCTGAAGAGTGGTAATAACTATAGAGATTAATAAAAAGAAATTCATCCAATTGATCTGATCGAGAAGGCACAAATTGATCTGATCGAGGAGGCACAAAATGCAAGAAGCGGCCAGACAAATCGAATCTCCCACACTCGCTCTGGGGTATGCTGTGGTGGAGACCGTGGTCGATGGCGACCTATACCTGCAAACCCCGAACGGCCGGGTGCGCGCCCGCAAGGCTGTAAGCTGTCTCTTGGTCCCGGCCCGGGGCGATCAGGTGCTGCTCTCCCGGGACAATTTCGGTCGCAGCTATGTGCTGGCTGTGCTCGAGCGACCCGATGAGGGTGTTGAAAACAGGCTCGCCCTGACGGGCACCACCCGCATGACCGTGGCCCACGGCGAGCTGACCTTGACGGCTGAAAGGGGGGTCACTGTGGCCTCGCCGGAGCATATTACGCTTGCGACCGCCGAACTCAAGGTGCACGCGGCCCGCGCCGACATCGGACTGGAAGAGACCACTGTGGCCGGCCGGTCGCTCAGTGCCGGCTTCGAGCGCATTCGCACCGTGGCCGGCAGCATGGATAGTTTTGTCCGACAGTGCGTGCAGCGCATGTCGTCCTGTTTTCGCTATGTGCGCGATCATGATGAAACCCAGACCGCTTCTGCCCGACAGTTGGTCGCGGGCACCCTCACGGTTCAGACCGGCAACAGTGTGCATATGGCCGAAGGGCATGTGAAAATAGACGCGGAACAGATTCATTTGGGGTAAGGGCTCGCGAAAAAAGGAGAGACGATGTTTCAATTAACCATGATGGGCGGCATGATGATGGGATTTCCCGATGTGTGCCTGACACCGACGCCGGTCGGACCGGTTCCCATTCCCTATCCCAACATCTCCACCGGGGTGACCACCATCCCCACCACGACGGCCCTTACCGTGCTGACCGACGGCATGCCGTCCCACAATCAAATGTCCGAAGTCTATATCAGCAACGGCGACAATGCGGGCGTAAACCTGGGGGTGGCCTCGGGATCGGTCATGGGCCCCACCGAGTTCATCTTGGGCAGCATGACCGTGCTCAAGGAGGGCATGCCGGCCCAGCGCATGACCAGTATGACCGGCCACAACGGTCTTTCCATGAACTGCCCCGGCGTTTGCCTGGCCCCCAGTCAGGTGACGGTAATGGTGATGGGCTGATTTTGAAACGCGCTGGCATCCC
>JAGTVD010000133.1 GCA_018224505.1 Desulfatitalea sp.
AAGAGTCTCTGCGGCAAAGCGAGGAGCGCTACCGCAGCATATTGGAAAAAATCCAGGATGCGTATTACGAGGTGGATCTGAAAGGCCGGCTCACCTATTTCAACGACGCCATCTGCAACCTTCACGGCTACCACCGTGACGAGCTCTATCTGATGCCCTATCAGCGTTATGTGGATTCGGAAACAGCCCAAAGGCTCCGTGATACCTACCACACCATCTATCTAACGGGCGAACCCGTTAAAAATGTACAGTATGAAAGTATTGCCAAGGACGGCCGCAGACGATTCCTCGACACTTCAGTAAGCCTGATGAAGGACCGCAACGGAAAAGCCGTCGGTTTCCGCGGCATCGTACGCGATGTGAGCGCCAGCAAACAGATCCAGATCGATCTGCAGCATGCCAAGGAGGAAGCCGAAGCTGCCACGCGCTCCAAAAGTGAGTTTCTGGCCAACCTGAGCCACGAGATCCGCACACCCCTCAATGGCATCATCGGCATGTACAATCTGCTGATGACCACGCACTTGGATGCGGAGCAGGCCGACTATGTGGAAACCGGCAAACGCAGTGCCGACAGCCTGTTAACCCTCATCAACGACATTCTCGATTTTTCCAAGATCGAAGCCGGCAAATTGTCCCTTGAGATTCTCGATTTCGATCTGCGCAAAGCCGTGGCGGAAGTGGTCGAGCTGCCGGCCCTGCAGGCCCATCAAAAAAACCTGGAGTTCGTCTATCATATCCACCCCGAGATCCCTTCCCTGCTGCGCGGCGACCCCGGCCGTCTGCGACAGGTCGTCACCAATCTGGCGTCTAACGCCATCAAATTCACCAAGGCCGGGGAGGTCGTGCTGCGGGCAACACTCGAGCACGAGAACGCCACCCAGGTCAAAATCCGATTTTCGGTAACCGACACCGGCATCGGCATTGCCATGGCAGACCAACAGCGGCTTTTCCGCTCGTTCCATCAAGTGGACGCCTCAACCACTCGCAATTACGGCGGAACCGGCCTGGGGCTGGCGATATCAAAGCAACTGGTTGAACTGATGGGGGGTGAAATCGGTGTCCAGAGCCAACTCGGAACCGGCTCAACGTTCTGGTTCATGGTCCCTTTCGAGAAACAGCTCAATGTCCGGGAGAAACCCTTCCTGTTGCCCGATCCTTTGCGGAAAAAGCGTATTCTAGTGGTGGATGATAACAAAACCAACCGCGAGGTGTTGTTGGCCTACCTCTTGGCATGGGGTTGCGTTTGCGACGCCGCCCGGGATGCGGACATGGCCCTTTCACTCATGCAAGCAGTGGCCAAGGTGGGGGCCCCATTTGATGTGGTGCTCATCGACATGCGCATGCCGGAGATGAACGGCGCCGAGTTGGGCCGACGCATCAAGGAGGATGCGGTGTTGTCAGGCACCCCGCTCATTATGCTCACCTCCCAGGGGTTGCGCGGCGATGCGGCCAGAATGCGCGCCATCGGTTTTGCCGCCTATCTGACCAAGCCGATACGGCGTTCCCAACTCTTCGACACGCTGGTGATGGTCCTGGGTGGCGGTTCGCAAAAGGCCCATGGGAATAAACGGCAACTGGTGACACGCCATACCCTGTCGGATGCCCAACATCGGAAAGCCCGTATTCTGCTGGCCGAAGACAACACCATCAACCGCAAACTGGCATTGCGACTGCTGGAAAAGTTCGGTTTTCAGGCCGACGCGGTGGCCAACGGCCAGGAGGCCGTGGCGGCGGTGAAAGCGGCGCCGTACGATTTGGTGTTGATGGATGTCCAGATGCCAGAAATGGATGGGTTAGAGGCCACCCGGGCCATCCGTAGCCCCCAAACCGGCGCGCGCAATCCCGCCATTCCCATCATCGCCATGACCGCACACGCCATGCAGGGGGACCGCGAAATATGTCTGCAGGCCGGCATGGATGACTATGTCGCCAAACCGATTCAGCCCGATCAACTATTCGCCGCCATCCAGCGCCATCTGGCCTATCCAAGCACCCAAACCGCGCAACCGTCCAGGCGCTCGACGACATAACGCGATACACTGCCGAAATAATAGGCCTGATCCCCGCCGCGCCGGCCAATAACCACGGTGTCATACTGGTTGTTCGTGACATAGTCGGTGATCATACGACCGATTTTTCCACTGCGGCCGGGAGCGATTATCTCCAGTTGATGGCGTTTGAAACCGGCAGCCGTCAATTCCCGGGTCGCCTCTTCCCAAAAACGATCCAGCACCTGCTTCTCGTTGCGGGTCATCAGTTCCCCGATCTCTTTCATTCCCGGAATCAGGACGGTATCATCCTCCACAGAGACGTCGTTTTGCATCACGTGATAAAAGGTCAGATGCAATTCCGGCATACCGGCGCACATCGCCCCCAGATGGTCGAGCATATGGCGCCAGGGTGCGGTGATGTCGATGGCTACCAGGAATTTTTTGGGACGGATGTCGCCGTCCACGATCCACAACGGTATTCCGCCGCTGTATTCCGCCAATTTGGAACTGACGCTGCCCATGAAGATTTTCTGGACCCGGGCCAGCCCACGGCGCCCGGCTACGATGGCATCGAACAGGTGGGTGTGCCCATATTCGAGGATATCCTTAGACAGCCCCATGGAACGGGGCTTGCCGACCGTTTCGATGGCCGATGGTTGAACGCCGCGATCCATCAGCACCTGCTTGCTTTTTTCCAGAATCTCATCGGACTGCCGGCGGTTGTGGTCCATCACCCGTTTGAGCGTCTCTTGAATTTGCGGATCGCCCTTGGCCTCGTCGATAAAATATTGTGAAACAATCGGTTGAATGTGAATGAGCGTGCAAACGATGTCCGCCCGTCCCGCCAGCAGATCAGCCGCGTACATCAAACCCTGATTGGCATGCAGGGAACCGTCCACGGCAATAAGCAATCGTCTGTTCATAAGCACCCCTCTTTGATTTGGGGTTAATCTCCGGCTATCCCTGATCCGGCCTGGCTCTGGCCAGACCGATGCCTTTCAGCGCCGTTTCGATCTCATCCAGGATGGCCGGGTCATCGATGGTGGGCGGTACGGTATAACTCTTGTTGTCGGCGATTTTCTGAATGGTGCCGCGCAAGATTTTTCCCGAACGTGTTTTCGGCAGCCTTTGGACGACGGTGGCTTTCTTGAAGGCTGCCACGGGACCAATCCGCTCCCGCACCATTTGAATCACTTCGGCCACAATCTGTTCTTCGGATTGACGCACGCCGGCTTTAAGCACCAGGAAGCCTACCGGCACCTGCCCTTTCAGGGCATCCTCCACCCCCAGCACCGCGCATTCGGCAACGTCGGGATGGTCGGAAAGCACCTCCTCCATGGCGCCAGTGGAGAGGCGATGACCGGCCACATTGATGATGTCATCCGTTCGGGTCATCACAAAAACATAGCCATCCTCATCGATAAAACCGGCATCGGCGGTTTTGTAATAGCCTGGAAACTCTTCCAGGTAGGCGTCCACAAAGCGCTGATCATTGTTCCAAAGCGTGGGCAGGGTTCCCGGGGGAAGAGGCAGTTTTACCACCAGGGCGCCGATCTCTCCGGGCGCGACGATCTCTTTGGTCATGGGATCCAGCACCTGTAAATGCCACCCCGGCACGGCCTTGGTCGGAGACCCTTCCTTTACCGGGTAAGCGTGCAGCCCCATGCAGTTGGCGCAAATGGCCCAGCCGGTTTCGGTTTGCCACCAATGGTCGATCACCGGCACCTGCAACTGATTGCGGGCCCATTTGAGGGTATCGGGGTCCAACCGTTCGCCGGCCAGGAACAAGGCGCGGAAATGGGACAGGTCGTACGAGCGGATAAGAAGCCCCTCGGGATCATCCCGTTTTATGGCTCGGAATGCCGTCGGTGCGGTGAACATGGTACACACTTTGTGCTGAGCGATCACCCGCCAGAAGGCGCCGGCATCGGGCGTGCCCACCGGCTTGCCCTCATAAAGGATGGTGGTTGCGCCATGCAGGAGCGGCGCATAGACGATGTAGGAATGGCCGACCACCCAGCCGACATCGGAGGCCGCCCAGAACACCTCGCCCGGCTCGATGCCGTAATGGTTCTTCATCGTCCATTTCAGCGCCACCATGTGCCCGCCATTGTCGCGGACGACGCCCTTCGGCTCGCCGGTCGTGCCGGAGGTGTAAAGGATGTAGAGCGGGTCGGTCGCGGCAAGGATCGCCGCATCGGCGCGATTGCCGCGCGTCTTGGCTTCGTTGAAAAGCGTGGCCCAGTCATGATCACGGCCGGGGATTAGCGGCGCGCGCTCCTCCGGGCGCTGAACGATAATGACGCCGGTGGGCTTGTGGATCGCCCTCTCGCTTGCGGCGTCGAGCAGCGGCTTGTATTTGACGACGCGGCCCGGCTCCAGCCCGCATGAAGCGCAAAGGATCAGCTTCGGCTTGGCATCGTTGATGCGCGTCGCCAGCTCATTCGCGGCAAAGCCGCCGAATACCACCGAATGGATCGCGCCGAGACGGGCGCAGGCTAGCATGCCGATCACCGCTTCGGGGATCATCGGCATATAGAGAATGACGCGGTCGCCCTTGCGGATGCCCTTATCCCGCAAAACGGCGGCGAAGGCGGCGACATCGTCCAGCAATTC
>JAGTVD010000134.1 GCA_018224505.1 Desulfatitalea sp.
AATGTAGGCAAGCCTGCGGGAGCTGCAACACTGGCCGTGCCACCGAAGAACTGCCAGTCCGAGAAAAGGGCGGCTTGGGAAGTAGACAGATTTCTGACGTCGGATTGTGCGGATGAATTGAACCCCCGGATCCGATAGGCTGCGAACTGCGGGATGGCGATGGCGGCCAGGATGCCGATGATGGCGATGACGATCATCAATTCGATCAGTGTGAAACCTTTTTGATTGTTGCCTCTGAGTGTCTGTAACATGGTCGATCCTCCTTGGGTGTGTGGAAAAAATTGGGTTGAATACATTCCGTTCATGATTTGGGCTTAAATGCGGTTTGGGATGTTGACGTTCGGTTGATTGCTGGCCGCTCCTGTGTCATCTCCTTCGCGCTGCATTTTCCGTTGCTCTGGGATAAAGCAAGCGGCGTGCCACTGTCTCCGAGCAATTCGATTTTTTCATATATAGCTGTTTATTTTATATTTTCCACAGAATGGATTCCATTCCATTCTGGCATGCCGACGGCATCAGGCGTGCTGATCCAACAATTTACGCGAACCATGACAAAATTCGTCAGCCGGTGTCATGGAATCGTCATGCAGGGCAGGATATAAGCAGGATATAATGGAAGGCTGATGTTTTTACTCGTTCCATATGAGGCAATCAAACGGATGATCCATACAACTGAATATCGATCACCGTTTGAAAAAAGGTGAAATCGCGATCCTGGGTGAAAATCGGTAAGCTGTAGCGGTGGGCGACGGCGCAAATCAGGAAATCCGTATTTGATCCTTGAATGCCTCTTCGACGGCAGGCAGTGAAGAAGAGAGCCGCGCGTTCGTAATCGGAACGCTCGATGGGCAGATCGGGAAAGGCGCCGAGGATTTGGCGCAATCTTTCAAATTGTGTTTGAGCTTTTATTCCGGATAACACCTCTTGGCGTATCGGGCCAAGCATCTGGGCCCTGTTATCAAGTATGAGTGCCTCCAACTCCACGACAGCCTGGTTCACGGGTCCGGTATTACGGCGAAAGGCCATCGACCATATGCACGTGTCCACAATGATTTTCATTGGACTTTGCGCTGGGATTTGTAGTCATAATCCGGATCGTAATCAATGGTACCGAACAGGTCGATGACCTTTTTCTGTTGGCGTACCTGAATGTATTCCTTCAGCGCCTCGGTAACCACCGCTTTTTTGGTTTTATGACCGCCGACCCGTTTGGCTTCCTCGATTAAGCGTTCGTCAATTGCCAAATTGGTTGCCATGCCGACACCTCCATTTTTGCACAAAAAATTACACACAATCATGTGCAAGTCAAGATTGATGAACAGGGTCTTCCACATTCAATTTGTCCAGACGGTAGCGGAACGAGCGGAAGGTGATGCCGAGCAGGTCGGCGGCCTTGTTCTTGTTGCCGCCGGTGACTTGAAGGGCCTTTTTGAGATAGGCGCGCTCGATGTCGGCCAGGATGTCGTCCAGGGAGACGCCCTGGGCCACCTCGTCCACATCGTAGCGTTTGTTCTGGATGCCTTCGATCCAGCGGCGCTTGTGGATGGACATGGCCAGGCTGTCGGGCAGCAGGATGTTGGTGCTGGACAGGGCCACGGAGCGCTCGATGAGGTTTTCCAGTTCGCGGACATTGCCGGGAAAATCGTATTTCTTGAGCATGTCGATGGCGTAGGAGGAAACCTTACTGACGGACTTGCCCATCTCCCGGGCATACTTTTCGATGAAGTGCTGGGCGAGAACCTTGAGGTCGGCCTTGCGTTCGCGCAGCGGCGGAACTTTAATTTCGATCACGTTGAGGCGGTAGAAGAGGTCTTCGCGGAAGCGCCCGGCGATCACCTCGTCCTCGAGCCGCTTGTTGGTGGCTGAAACGATGCGGATGTCCACGCTGAGGTCGCGGGTGCCGCCCACGGCCCGAAAAGCGCGCTCCTGCACGGCCCGCAGGAGCTTGACCTGCATGGGAACGCTCAGCTCGCCCACTTCGTCCAGGAAGATGGTGCCGCCGTCGGCCGCTTCCAGCAGGCCCATTTTGTCCTGGGATGCGCCGGTGAAGGCCCCCTTTTTGTGGCCGAAAAATTCGCTTTCCATCAGGGTTTCGGGAATCCCGCCGCAGTTGACCGGCACGAAGGGTTTCTCGGCCCGTTCGCTGTTGTCATGGATGGCCCGGGCGATGAGCTCCTTGCCCGTGCCGCTTTCACCGGTGATCAGCACGTTGGTGCGGGTTTTGGCCACCTGGCGCACCATCTGGTAGATGTGCTGCATGCGGGGGCAACTGCCCACGATGTTGCCGAAAAAGACCGTGCTTTTGAGTTCATCCTCGATGACCTGCCGATCCACATCCAGGGTCTTGCGTTCCAGGGCATTGGCAATGGTCAGCTTGAGCTCGTCGTTGTCGAAGGGTTTGGGCACATAGTCATAGGCGCCTTCGTTCATGGCCTCCACGGCGGTCTCGGTAGTGGCAAAGGCCGAGATCATAATGACCACGGTGGCCGGATTGTTCTGCTTGGCGGCCCGCAGCACATCCAGCCCGGTCAGGTCCCCCAGCTTGATGTCGGTGAGTACCAGGTCGTAGGTATTGGCCTGGATCATTTCGATCGCTTTGCGGCCGTTTTCCGCCAGGGCGATGGTGTACCCTTCCTTGGAGAGCATG
>JAGTVD010000135.1 GCA_018224505.1 Desulfatitalea sp.
ATCCGCTGTTGACGCCGGTGGGCGACTACGCCGAAGCGGCTTCCTTTTACCGGCGTTTGTTCGAAGCCCCCTGTCGGCGGCCGCCTCGGACCCTGCTTGAGCTCGGCAGCGGCGGCGGCCACATTGCCGCCCATTTAAAGGCAGCGCTGGCCTGTACTCTCGTCGACCTGGAACCGGCCATGCTCGCGTTGAGCCGCTGACGGAGGGGCCTGACATGAACGGAGCCCCACCGCGCTTCTGGTCGATCTTTTTCGAACTCTATGAGTCGCTCCCCAGGCAGGGACCAGGCAACCGCGCCTGCGCTGCGAGGGCGCTATCTTTCTGTCGGGATCTGCCGTCCACGCCAACAGTGCTCGATCTGGGCTGCGGCGTCGGCGGGCAGACACTCCATCTCGCCGAACTCACATCAGGGCCCATCGTTGCCGTGGACAGCCATGCGCCGAGCATCGAGCGCCTGCGTGCGGCGGTCGCTGCGCGGGGGCTCTCCGAGCGGATTCGGCCTGTGGTCGGCGACATGGCCAAACCTGGGCTGCCGTCCGCGAGCTTCGACCTCGTCTGGTCCGAGGGGGCTTTATACAACATCGGTATCGAGAACGCCTTGCGTGTCTGCCACGGGCTGCTGCGCTCCGGCGGCTACCTTGCTTTCACCGACGCGGTTTGGCGCAAGGAGAACCCACCGCCCGAGGTTAAAGCGAGCTTCGAGGATGACTATCCGACCATGGGCCGAGTACCAGAGGTCCTGGTTGCAATCGAAAGATGCGGCTTGGCGCTCATCGGCCACTTCACCCTGCCGGACGAGGCGTGGTGGGATGATTTCTACACGCCGATGGAGATTCGTATCGAGGATCTGCGCGGCACGTACGCGGACGACGACGAAGCGCTCGCCGTACTTGATCAGCTCGCGCAGGAGCCCGCCATGCACCGGAGGCACTCAGACGACTATGCCTATGAGTTCTTTGTGGTGCGCCGGGTGGGCTGAACGAACCGGCATCCTTGTGCGCTGCGTTTTTCGGATTCTGGCGGCGATGCCCTTGGCGGAGATGCTGGCACTCCAGGCATGCCCGACCAAAATGGGTTGCTTTAATTACCAGAAAATGGCAATTTTCTCTTTAACCATAAGGCTCTATAAGCCTTCATGGGAATCAATAGAACCCGAAAGGATCTCTCCTTGCCCAACGAATCGGATTCAATCAAGTGCGTGGATGATACCGAACCATTCGTTCTCAACATACCCTGTCGGTTGATCGAGAGGGCGCAAAAGTATGCCGATGAACATGGCAACACTGTTACAGGTGTCGTGATCGAGGCTCTGGATGCACTGCTGGGGGGACGAACGGTCAGGTAAACAAACTATAGACACAGGGCTAAAGGGGCATGACCCAAAAACAACATGCACAGGGCCACCTACGGTGGGCCGGAGTAACGTGGTGAACTAAAATAATGATCCAGGCAAATAAAGATCGACGCGACAAGGCGCGTATTGCATTCCATATTCCAATCGTTGTCATTGGTGTTAACGAGAAGGCGCAAATTGCTGATTTTAGCCTGAGCGGATTTTTTATTCAAATCGATACCACAGCGGCACTTAAGGAAGGTCGACAGGTTCGACTGGCAATGAGGTTCCCGCATCAAAAGAATTTAACCATCATTAAAGCTAAAGTCGTACGCACTGGAGAAAATGGTTTCGGTTGCCAGTTCGTAGATCTGGATCCAGTCGTTCATGCGTTGCTGGAAAAAAACTTCGATATCTACAGCGCGACACTTCCGATAGAATGATTCCGGTGTAAACGTATGGCGCATTCTTCAGAGTTGATAGGATGGTGCCTGTTAATCGAAAATCGGAGAATCTCATCATGACCAAACACGATCTCATCCAGGCGCTCAAGGAATCCAGCAACCTTACCAAGCTCGAGGCAACCAAATGTGTCGAGCTGTTTTTCAACAGCATGGCCGATGCCCTTTTAAAGGGTGATCGGGTTGAGATCCGAGGCTTGTGTTCACTGCATGTCAAGGAATACGAATCATACACCGGGCGCAATCCGAAGACCGGCATGGAGGTCACGGTAAAGGCCAAGCGGTTGCCGTTTTTCAAGGCGGGGACCGAGTTGAGAAAGCGTGTGGATGGCTAAGGGGGTATAGAAAAGATGCTGTCCTATTCCAACCAATCCTTACATACCGGAATTTTACAATAGTACCGCTACGCCCAAGCCAAAACGAGTAATCGGTCTGGACACGCGATCCGGAGTTGGAAGTGATCCCGACCTGCGAAGTACTCGGGATCGGTCTGGTGCCGTGGTGAAAGGAGATTCGATGAAAATTAGACTGGTCATTCTCTGGGTCATGATTCAAGGGCTCATGGGCTGCAGTACCGTGTACTATGGGACTATGGAAAAACTCGGTGTGCACAAGCGCGATATCATGGTTGATCGCGTGAAAGATGCGCGCAACAGCCAAAATGAAGCGAAGCAACAGTTCCTGACCGCGTTGGAGCAATTCAAGAGCGTGGTGAATTTTAAAGGTGGCGACCTTGAAAAGGAATACAAAAAGCTCAACGCGACGCTGCAGAAAAGCGAATCCAGGGCCGACGATGTGCGCAAACGCATACGTGCGGTCGAGGACGTCTCCGGTGCACTTTTCAGTGAATGGCGGTCGGAAATCAAGCAATACAACAACGAAACGCTGCGGAGGTCGAGCCAGCAAAAATACGACGCTACGAAGAGGAAATATGAGGCACTCATCGTGGCGATGATGAACGCCGAAACGAAGCTGGAACCGGCACTCGTCCCGCTGCGCGACCAAGTCCTGTTCATGAAGCACAATCTTAATGCCAGGGCAATTGCCGGACTGAGCGAGGAATTGGTCAGTGTTCAGATGAATGTGGACAAACTCGTGCGCGACATGGAAAGCGCTATTGCCCAAGCCGATGCGTTCATTGCATCTCTGCAAGCAGAATGATTATAGAAACCGGCAATGATCTGTGCGTCGGCGCCTTGGCGCAGCAGCTTGATGTTTCAAAACCGGCCGTCTCTGGGATTTCGTTCAGTGTCCGGCAGGCGAGATGTTCGGCTTTCTCGGTCCAAACGGTGCTGGCAAAACCACGACCATCAACATGCTGACAGGCCTGGCGCGGCCTGACGCCGGTAAGATAAAGATCGGCGGCATCGATTGCATCAAAACATTACGGGGTGCCCAGCACATGCTCGGGGTGTTGCCGGATGAAATAGCATTCTGCATGTTTCTTTTTTGGCTGAGCCTGCAGAACGTCCGCAAGCGCTGTATTGTCTAAAGACTTAAAGTTTCCAATGATATGTGCCAAAATAACAAAAGAAGGGGGCTTGCAAAATGGAAAAAGTTGCTCTGTTCGTTTTCAATGGCGATCCCATGTGTTTTATCCATGTTCTTTTGAATGCCTTGGAAATGGCAGCAAAGGGGAAAAAGGTCCAGATAGTGATCGAGGGTGCTTCAACGAAGCTTTTACCCGATCTGGCAAGGAAGGAAAACCCGCTGCATAGCCTTTGGGGGAAGGTAAAGGAAAAGGAACTGGTGGCCGGTGTTTGCAAAGCATGCTCAAATAAGACCGGCACTTTAGAATCGGCAAAAGATCAGAACCTGGCCTTGTTGGACGAAATGCAAGGACATCCATCTATCGCAAAGTATCAAGATGAGGGTTACGTCGTAATTACGTTTTAACGCTTCTCTCCAAAATTTCGGTGACGTAGGCGTCAGTAATTGAAATTTTATTTGCTGTGAACGACATTGGACCCCTCTGCGGCATCCGCAAATCGGTAAAGCTGCGGCGGAGGGCTGCCCGCCAAAGGTGGCCGCCGGCATGCATGTCGGCAACGTGCCGGGCCATGAGGGGAAAAACACCTTCTGCCCCAACTGCGGCAAACGCATCATTCATCGCATCGGCTTCATGGTGTCGGAAACCCATCTTGCCGACGGCGCCTGCATCTCAACGGTCACCAGATAGGCATCATGAAATCAAAAGGATAGACCCTGTTCCCGGCCCTCGATCGATCTGTCGAAAGTTGAGTGATCCACAGGTGACGGAACGCTTTCGCAATTTTGCATATAAAAAAAGAGTTGACGGAATCATTGTTAAAAATGTTATTGGAATGCAAATTTTGAATCGTAATAACCCTTAAAAACAGAGAGGATATCCATGGGTCGACTGGGAAGGCTGATTGCACTTCTGATTCTGCCGCTCATTGCCATCATCGTGTACAGCGCTTTGAAATCTTATTTTTTTAGATCCCCTCCCATTTGGACCTTTGAAATGTCGCTGTTTTTGTTCGGGGGTTTCTTTATGCTTGGGTCGGCATACTGCCATATGCAGAAAAAGCATGTCGCCGTGGATATCATCAACCATTATCTCCCCGCCCGATGGCGCAGGGTTCAGGGCGTTTTTTCCGAAACCGTCGTCCTTTTCGTTGCTGTTGTCCTTATCTGCGTCAGCGTGCCGAGTGCCTGGCACTCGACGCTTATCGGCGAACGATCCATCCTGCAGACACCTTTCAATCCATACATATGGTGGTTTCGTTGGATTATTCCCATCTCCTGTTTTTTGATTGCGGTACAGGCTTGTATTGATATTTTTGCCCATATCAGGGGTACATCGGAAATTTCCCACGATAGCGATCCGCTGCAGGAGACAAAATAAATGTCACCTCTGTATATGTTTCTGGCGCTTGTACCGCTGTTGGTGGCGGGTGTTCCCATCGCTTTTGCCCTGGCGGCCGTTGCCATTGTTTTCTCATATTACCTTTGGGGTCCGGGCGCCCTGAACATTCTGGTTTCCGCAACCTGGGGAACCATGAACAATTTTGTCATTATCGCCATCCCCCTGTTCATTTTTATGGCTTACATTCTACAAAAGACGAACGTCGTGGAAGACCTGTATGACACCTTCTACAAGTGGTCCGGGCCACTGCGTGGCGGCTTGGCTATAGCGACGATTCTGGTGGGAGCCATCCTCGGGGCTGTTTCGGGAGTGGTCGCCGCCGGGGTTATCGGTCTGGGGCTGATCGGTCTGCCGCAGATGCTCAAGCATGGTTACAACCGACGCGGGGCGTTGAGTGCTATTCTGGGCGGCGGCACCTTGGGACAGTTGATTCCTCCGAGCACGAATATGATTCTATACGGTGTGGTAACCGGCGTATCCATTGGCGGTCTTTTTGCCGGTGGCATTTCCGCAGGTGTTGTTTTAGCCACCCTTTATATTATCTACGTGTTTGTCCGTGGTCTGATAGATCCCGACTTTGCGCCCGCGTTGCCTCCCGATGAGCGTGCAACCTGGAAAGAGAAATTTATTTCCTTGAAAAATGTCATATTGCCCGCGTTGCTGATTGTTATTGTGCTCGGCTCTATTCTGCTGGGAATGGCAAGCCCGACGGAAGCGGCGGCTTTTGGTGCCGCGGGGGCGCTTTTTGTGGCTTTGATTAAATGGCGTTTAACCTGGAAGATTGTTTACGATACTTGCCATGAGACCTTGAGTGTTACCGCCATGGTCGGATGGATGATGATCGGCGCCAGTGCTTTTGGATCTGTTTTCTCCGGTCTTGGCGGGAATGCGCTTGTCGCCGATTTCGCGATGAATATGCCCGGCGGTCCGAACATGGTCTTTGTCGTTGCCGCCGTTTTTATTTTTCTGATGGGAATGTTTCTTGAGCCGGGCGCCGTTATTTTTCTCGCCGTGCCCATTATTGCGCCCATTCTCGTTACCCAGGGTTTCGATCCCCTCTGGATCGGCCTGGTTGTCAATGTCATTCTCCAAAGTGCCTATATTTCGCCGCCGTTCGGGTTCAGTCTTTTCTATTTAAAGGGTTGTACGCCTCCAAGTATTGATATTGTCGAGATTTACAAGGCCTGTGTGCCCCTGCTTTTTCTGCAGGCCGTTTGTGTTGTCATGATATTTCTCTTTCCGGACATTGTTTTGTGGCTGCCCAGATATCTGTTCAATTTGTAAGGATAATGTTGTTTTGAGGAGCACCTTTACTCCGCTTTACTCCGCATGAAAGAAAGGAGGGATCGTATTGCAAAGTGTCGTGTAGATTGATCCGGTTGCTTTGAAAAACCCAAATGCAACAAAGCACGTCATTGGTTCGAATAACTATAAAAAAGGGGTGATACAATGAAAAGAGCGCTCGTGGTTTTGATGACGGTATTCTTTATGATGATGGGGGGGCAGACGGTTTTTGCAGAAAAAGTGAACTGGCGGCTGGTGACGCATGCCATGCCGGGAACGGAGCAGCAGCGTATCGCCGAGGTTTTTGCGGAAACGGTAAAAACCCTCTCCGGCGGCAATTTTGTTATAACGGCCTATCCTGCCGGTGTTCTTTTTCCGGTTTTCGAAACCTTCGACAACCTCGCCAACGGCCTGGTCAACGCCGGCATGGTCTACAGTGCCTACTGGCCCGGCAAGGACCCGTTGTTCAATTTTACCACGCAGCCGGGATCCCCTCTGAGTACTTATGCCGAGGGCGCCTATCTCGTGGAGAAGATTGAACCCTGGTTTGAGAAACTCTATGAAAAACATCGATTGACCTATCTGGGCCACGCAATGGTCAGCCCGCTCTATGAGCAGTTGATGGCGGTCGTCCCCATTGATTCGATCGACAAACTCAAAGGGCTCAGAATTCGTGCGTCCGGCATCGGCGGTCAATATTATCGGGCGCTTGGGGCAACTACGGTTTCCCTCTCCGCTCCCGATATCTATACCGCCCTGCAGACACGCAGCATTGAGGCGGCGGAGTGGACTTTCTGGGATGAAAACATGCGCATGGGGTTCCATGAAGTTGTAACCCACGTTATTGATCCCGCTCTGCAGAACGGGACTTGTGAATATTTCCCGCTGGTTGTCAATCCCAAAAGCTGGAATGCATTGCCCCAGGAATATAAGGATATCGTCATTGCTGCCCGTGACCGGATTCGTTATCTTTCCGCCATGGTATATAATCACGAAATCATCGCACGTGAGAAATGGAAAGCGCTGCCCAGAGTGGCAGTGACCACCTGGAGTGACGAAGATATTGCCAAGGCACGTGCTGTGGGGCACAAAGTTGTTTATGATGAAGCCCAGAAGTCGGATCAGGGAAAAGAGTTTCTCGAAATTTACCGCAACGTCCTTTGGGAACTGGGCTACAAGGACGATGCGAAGGAATTGGGATATAAGGAATAGATAACGATATTCCATAACAGTAATAATCATGGCCGGCCGTCGGCGGTCGGTCATGATCTCTTGTTGGGTGTCCATCCGGAACGGGTGGATCGCGGTTCAGATCAAGGCCGCTGCGTTTTTGAAACCGGCACCGCAGCTGCCCTGCGCAGCGGGCGCAGAACGTCTGCGTCGACGATTTCAAAAGAACGAAAACCCGGAGATGGCGCACAAGATGCCGCTGCCGGATGGACACTGTTGCATGGATCCTCGGAGGTTGATGTATGGTGGCTTGCCGAATCGATCATCTGGTGATTACCGCTCCGTCTCTGGGGGTCGGGGCCGCTTTCATAAAAGAGGCGTTGGGTGTCGACCCGCAAGCTGGCGGCCGCCATCCATCCATGGGCACCCACAACCTTCTTCTTTCCCTCGGCGATGCGCTCTACCTCGAAGTAATTTCCATCGATCCATCGCTTCCTGCGCCTCATCGACCGCGCTGGTTTGGTATGGATAACCTTCCCGGTAGCTCATCGCCCGCTCTGTCCACCTGGGTCGCCCGTACCACGAATATCCGATCGGCGGCAGCGCGCAGTTCAGAGTCCCTGGGAATCGTCACTCCCATGCATCGCGGGGACCTGACTTGGCTTATTACCATTCCCCCGGATGGTTTGGTGCCGCTTGATGGCGTCGCTCCGGCGCTGATTGAATGGCCGGCAGGCGTGCATCCCGCCGCACGGCTTGACGACTGTGGGTTGCGTCTTGTCAAATTCGAGATTTTCCATCCCGATCCAAATCGCGTCCAACGTCTGCTTTCGTCTGTCGATGCGCAAGACGTGATTTCGGTCGCGGCCTCTTCGGACGAAACTTCGTCTTTGTCTGCCACCATCAGCACCCCGGAAGGGGTTCGTTATCTTTCGTCCGGCAAGTCCGTCGGCAATCGGAGAACGTGAAGAATCGGCCCGTGCCGGAGAGGAGCGGCGCCAACTGCAGGAGCGCATGAAAGAGGGGCGCGGAAACCCTGTTTTTCCCCACGCCATGATTGATGCCGTAATGTAGTGAATCCTTTGATGACGGAACACGGTTATAACCTTTCACAAGGAGGCGCAAATGACTTGGCAGAATCTTTCCCAGACATGGCATTACGTTGAGAAATGGGCACAGCAGACACCGGATGCCGAGGCCCTTGTTTTTGAAGGAGACCGTCTGACCTGGAGCGGCTTCAAATCCGAAATGGACAAAGCGGCCCGCGCCTTTCTCGATGCCGGCGTGGAAAAGGGGGATCGCGTGGCCATGCTTTCCATGGCGCGCACCGAGTTCCCACTGACCTACATGGCGGCTAACAAGATCGGTGCAATCTGGCTGGGTATCAACCCGAAGTTCACCATCGATGAGTTGCGCTACCAGGTCGGCGACAGCAAGCCCGCTGTTCTGATCGCCGTCAGTGAATTCCAGGGGAACGATCTCTCCAAAAATATCGAAGCTTTGACAAGGGAATTTCCTTTTCTGAAAAAAGTGCTTGTTATCGGTAGCCGGGTCGCCGGTACGGAAGATTACCGGGAATTTCTGGAGCATGATCGAAGCCATGCGGACGAAACGTTGGCAGAAAGAATCCGCCAGGTCACGCCGGAGGATGACGCCCTTCTCATGTACACCTCCGGCTCCACCGGTAAACCCAAGGGTGTTGTTCATACCCACAAAAGCATCATCGAAAACATCCGGGTGGAAACCGAGAAATTCTATTTTCGCCAAGGCGGTCGCGCCCTGTTGCACTTTCCCATCAATCACGTAGCAGCCGACGTGGAGATCGGTTTTGCCGGCATCCTGGCCGGGGGATGCCTGGTCTGCATGGACCGCTTCGACCCGGTTGATTCCCTGAAGGTAGTTGAAAAGGAGAAAATCAACGTTCTGGGGCAGGTGCCGGTGATGTTTCTGCTCCAGTTTCAGCAGAACGCCTTCTGGGAAGCCGATATGAGCAATATGGAGCTTTTCGCCTGGGCCGGCTCGGCCGCACCGGATCTGATGGTCAAGGTTCTTTCCGGCATTGCCCAGAACACGGGCGCAAATCTCATCACCGGTTATGGCAGCACGGAGACGTGTGGATTTGTCACCTATACCGAAAAAGGCGACGACACGGCCACGCTGCTGCACACCGCCGGGAAAATCGCACCGCCATTTGAACTCAAGATCGTTGACAGTAACCGCGCCGAGCTGCCCGATGGACAGATTGGTGAAATCGCCGTTCGCGGTCCTTTCATGTTTTCCCGCTACTGGAACATGCCGGAGGAAACCGCCCGGGTGCTTGACGAGGATGGATGGTATTACACCGCAGACCTTGCCTACAAGGACGAACGGGGCTACATCCACATAACCGGCAGAATTTCTGAGATGTTCAAAAGCGGGGGGGAGAACGTCTATCCGAGAGAAGTAGAGGAAGTGATCGAACTGGACGAGTCCGTTCTGTTTGCCGCCGTAGTCGCCGTGCCCGACGAAATGTTCCAGGAAGTCGGCTGGGCATGGGTCATGCTGCAGCCTGGTAAGGAAACGACCGAATCAGCGCTCGAGAACCTGTGTCGCGGTCAGCTAGCCAACTACAAGGTGCCCAAACGGTTTTTTATTCGCCAGAGCCTGCCGCTTTTGGCAAACGGAAAGATCAACAAGACTGCACTGAGTGAGGAAGCCAGGCAAATTATGGCCGAAAAATAATCACGGAGGCAATGCAATGGAGCTGAGTCCACGGTTTGCCGGCACAACCCTTCGCAGTCGAACTACCACCGTCAACTGGCGGGACACTATGAACTATGCCGCCGCAGTTGGAGACAACAACCCGCTTTATTTTGACGATACCCGCGCGTCGGGCATTGTCGCCCCACCCATGTTCTGCGTAGCGCTTACCTGGCCCATCTCTGAGCGCCTGGTCGAATATATCGAATCAGAGGATTTCCCGGTGGAAGTGATCCCCACGCAGGTTCATTATACGGAACATCTCCGGATCCATCGCCTGATTAAACCGGGTGACCGGCTCACCATTCGCGGTAAGATCGCCGGCATTTATCCACAAAGGTCCGGCACCCACGTTATCATGCGATTTGAAGCCAAGGATGACCACGAAATACCAGTATTTACCGAACACATCGGTGGCCTTATGCGAGGTGTTCAATGCACCGGCGAGGCTGTCGCCATCGAAGATGTCCCCGAAATAGCCCGTCACCGAAACAGTACCGAAGCCCTGATATGGAGACAGGATCTTTCCATCGATTCGCTGCTTCCCTTTGTCTATGACGGATGTACCAACATTTATTTCCCGATCCACACATCTGTGAAGTTCGCTCGAGACGTTGGGCTTCCGAATATCATCCTCCAGGGCACAGCCACGCTGGCCCTGGCAGTACGGGAGATTACCAATGCATTTGCCGGTGGTGACCCCGCAAAGATCTGCACAATTGCCTGCCGGTTTACAAACATGGTGCAACCGGGCACCCGCATAAGGGTATGTGCTGGAATGCTCGCTAATGAACCGAATAATGACAAGGTCCATTTTATTGTAATGAACGAAAATGGCGACAAGGCGATAAGTGACGGGCTTGTCATGTTCTGAAGATGCTGTATCACCATCAGGGATGATACATTTTCCCAGGTGCAGGTGCATGGTATGCGCAGTTCGTGGATCAGGGGCCCGATTTTGCGGCGATCGATAGCGATAATAGATCCGTCACCTGCTGAATCTCTCGAATTTGGTCATATTTTTTTTCTTTATCGCGCATCAGCCAACGCAGTGCCATATGGCTGAAAGCCCCAAGAAACATATTCCTGAAAACCCGCGTATTGACATCGGAACGAAAGCAACCTTCGGCTTTTCCTTGTTCGACGATATCTTCAAATGTTTTTAAGTAGGTTTGAAAAAGTTCGAATGCCTTGGAACCGTAGAATCGTTTGTTGAGTTGAATATCAAGCAGAAAGACCCTTAGAAAGTTCCGATTATCGAGGTACAGTGCGAAATGGTCTTTGATCAGCCTTCTGATTTTTCTTTGTGGTGCCGTAATATAAAAAGTTTCAGGCAGCGCGTTTATATGATCCTGCAATCGCTTGAGAGGAATGGAAAGCAGTAGATCCTCTTTATTTTCGAAATAGTCATAGATGCTGCCTTCCGACACTTTGGCGGCCTTGGCGATTTCCTGCACTTTTGTCTTGTTGAATCCCTTTTCCGCGAAAATGGCTTCGGCTGCCTCCAGGATCTTGTTTTTCTTGTCGCTTTCTTTTTCCCGGCTCGGTGTTAACAACATGGGCAATATCAAGTTGATGATATCATCGAAATCCTGGACGCTCTCGTTAAGCTCACCAGTTGCAAACGTGCTGATGGATTCGAAGTCATAGGTGCCGTATATGATATCTCGTACCAAGCCCAAATTGATGTCGTCTCTGAATATGCCGTCCCGTACCCCCTGTTTGAGTATATTCATCATAAGTCCCAAATGATCTCTCATGATGGCGTAGCCTTTAGTTGCATAAAATGCCGGATTTGAACGACATTCAAACATCAGGGTTCTGACATACCCTGGATGACGGTCGTTGTATTTTAAGCTGTGCCAGATTAATTTCCTTAATTGAGACTCCGGATCCTGCAAGCCCTGCAAGGCCTCTTTGGCGACCTCTATGGCTTCGACCATTCTCTCAATTACCACTGAGAACAAAAGATCTTCTTTGTTTTTGAAATATTGATAGACGAGGGAATCCGCCACACCGGCTTTCTGGGCAACTGCCGATATGGTAGTATCGGCACTTCCTTTTTCAAACACCAATGCCTCGGCAGCTTCGATAATTTTATTTTTATTCTCGGTCATCATAATGCTGTATCCAACCCTGTGTTTCAGAATATTTGGCGCAATCTGGCAGCATCGAAAAATTCATGGATCTGGTTTTCATGGAATCCGGCCGGCAGTGTGATTTGGTATGGGTAGCATACCTTGCGGGGATACCGGTACCCTGTTGTGACCGCCGGCTGTTGCGTGGTCTGAATGAATCTTATTCAAACCACATTTAAGCAGTAACCCATGGATAAACGCTGTCTGTGGGCTGTTGCATTTTTTCAACTTTGGAAAAGTGGGTTCGTAACCCATTGACAATTCCGAGCTTTTGATAAAATGAGTACAATTCTGTTTTGATGTCAAGATATATTTTGACTATTTTTCCAATAAATACCACTCACAAAACCCCAAAACATTCATCAATATAAAAAAGTCTTTATATATAAATAATTAAATGGTGTCTGATCGATTAGAATTTGTCCTTGACATTCCTGGGTTCTAAATATACGAACATGAATATGCCTCATTTTATATTAATAGTACAATCATATTAACCGGCACCCAACATGACCGTCGGAAAAGGAAGCGTTCATTGAAGGTCGGCTGACACCTGCAAACACAGTGACCAACGCGGTTTCCCCGGGAGGAGATGCAAGCATGAGCGAAAATAGAAACTTTTGGATCAACGAAGAAAAAAAGCTTGACGCTCGCGTTCATCAGGCCACCTGGCCAGGGGGGCAGAATGCCTTGGACCGACTGGCGAAACAGGGCAAAAAACCCGTACGGGATTTAATTCAATTATTGGTGGATCCAGAAACCGAATTTTATGAATTGAGCCGTATCGCAGGTTTTGGGGTCAACTATCCAGGCGGTATCGAAGATGTCCCCTGTGGGGGGTTGGTCACCGGCATTGGGAAAATCAACGGTAACTGGACGATGATCTTCGGCAATGACAGTCGGGTAAAAGCCGGGACCTATTTTCCGATTACGCTCAAAAAGCATTTGCGCGCCCAGGCAATTGCCGAGCAGTGTGGTTTGAATTGCGTATATATTGCCGATTCCGGGGGGGCTTTCCTGCCCATGCAAGCCGATGTTTTTCCTGATGATGGTCATTTCGGATCCATGTTCTTCAATATGGCGCGGATGTCGTCCCAGGGCCTTAAGCAGATTACATTAAGCACCGGCGGCAATACTGCCGGCGGGGCCTATATCGTGTTCATGGCCTGCCAATCGGTGATGATTGATAAAATGTCCTATTCCTTCCTTGGTGGACCACCTCTGGTGAAAATGGCGACCGGCGAGGTGATTTCGGCCGAGGATTTGGGGGGCGCCAGGGTGCACACCCACACTTCAGGAGGTGCGGATCATTTCTGCTCGAACCAGGAGGAGGCGGTCAGCCGGGTCCGGGAGATTCTCTCCCTGGAACCTCCCAGTAAGATCCATTCCCACCGCTATGCCGAAAAGCCGCCCTTGGTGTCGCCAGAGACTATTTATGACCTTATGCCGATTGGAACCCACCAGGGTATCGATGGGCGCGCCATTATCGAAACCATTGCGGATGACTCCTATTTTATCGAATACAAAAAGCACTATGCGCCTGGCCAGGGAGACAACATCCTTACCGGTAAAATCCGGATTAAAGGTATCCCGGTGGGGGTGGTGATGTCCAACTCCGTAGGAATTATTTTCCTTGAAGCGGCCCGCAAAGCGGCAGAATGGATTGTGAGGTGCTCACAGGAAAAAATACCGCTTTTATTTATTCAAAGTGCACCGGGATATATGGTGGGTTCCGAATCCGAACACAATGGAATTGGTAAATACGGTTCCGATATGGTCCGGGCCGTATCCTGTGCCCAGGTGCCGAAAATTCAGCTTGTCATAGGACCGGACAACGGGGCTGCCAACTACGGCATGTGTGGCCGGGCATACAAACCTCACTTGCTCCTTAGCACCATGCGAGCCCGGACCGGTGTGATGAGCGGCCGCAGTGCCGCCGGCGTACTTCTATCCATTGAAGAAAAAAATCGGGAAGTAAAAGGCAACCCCATGACGGATGAGGAAAAACAGACCTTCAGTCAAGCCATGATCAAAAAATATGACGGTGAGGCCGACCCATTGTATTGCGGTGCCCGTCTGCTCAGCGACAGGGTTCTTAAATTCTCGGAAATCAGGGATTGGCTCGCGATGGCTTTCGAAGTCAGTCTTTTAAAACCCATCGGCGACCCGGCATTTGGAAATATGAGATTCTAATAAGTGTCCACCCAGGGAAAGCTGTCAATGGATTATTAGTGGCTGTTCAGGAGAACTGAAAGGATGCCTTGCATGTCGAAATTATTATGGAAACCGTCAGCAGACACAGTATTAGAGACCCGCATGCACCGGTTTATGGTTTATG
>JAGTVD010000136.1 GCA_018224505.1 Desulfatitalea sp.
ATGGATGCGCCGCAAGCTCCAGGAAGCCCGTTTCCAGACCGCCAATGCCGGCCTGGAGTTCTACGAGCGCCTGGAAGGGCTATATAATACGGGCTCCCGGGCGGGCTCCCGGGCGGGCTCCCGGGAAGCAGAGGACGGGCAGCCCGTGGAAGCCCTGGGAGCCGCCCGGCGGGAGGCGCTTGAAGTCTATGTCACCTGCCTGACCCTCGGGTTCCGCGGACAGTATGGCGATGCACGCGGACGAAGCCGCGTGGAGCAACTGACCGAAGCCAATTTGCAGCGGGTGCTGGCGGACGGCGGGGCGCCGGATCGCCAGCTCTTTCCCGAAACTTACGCCGCCGGCTTTCCGGCTCCCGCGAAATCCCGTTTCAAGCCGGCCGTGAAAGCCTTGCTCTTCTTTGGCGGCCCTTTGCTGACGGCCATCGGCGTGTATGCCCTGTACACTTATCTGCTCTCGGCGTTTGTCGGGCAATGGGCAATGGATTTAGGTGTGCCGTTTTAAGCATTCGAACATAAAATCCGGGATGGTTATTGACCCATGGCAAGACTTCTGATGACCGCATTGAAGCTATGTCTTCTACTGCTCCTGGCCCTGGCCGTGGGATTTGCCGCGCTGCTGCTGGCCGATCACCAGGGCTGGCCGCGTTGGACCGTGGCTGTGGCCGTGGTCGGGCTTCTGTTCGTCATTGTGCTGGTTTTATTGCTGCGCCGCTATTACTACCGACGCCGGGAGGCCAAATTCGTGCGGCGCGTGGTGACCCAGGATCAGCAGGCCATCGATGCGGCTCCGCTGCACGAGCGCCGTCGCCTGGTCGCATTGCAGGAGCGCTGGGCCACGGCCGTGGCGACTTTGCGCGCCTCGCAACTGCGCCACCGGGGAGATCCGCTGTACCGCTTGCCCTGGTTCATGATTTTTGGTGAGAGCGGATCGGGCAAATCCACGGCGGTGGCCCACGCCCGGTTGAAGAATATCCTTACCGACGCCGGCCCGGCCGGCGGGATCGCCGGCACCCAGAATTGCGACTGGTGGTTTTTCGAGAAGGCGGTGATCCTGGATGCCGCCGGACGCTATGCCGTACCGGTGGCCGACGAAGACCGCGGGGAGTGGGAACGCTTCCTGGTTTTACTGTCCAAGTACCGGCGCAAGGAGCCGCTCAACGGCCTGATCGTCACCCTTCCGGCGGATCGGCTCCTGACCGGCGACCTGGATGCCCTGGCCGATTACGGGCGTTCGCTGCGCCTGCGCATCGACCAGCTCATGCGCGTGCTGGGGGCTAAATTTCCGGTTTATCTGCTGTTGACCAAGATCGACCTGGTACCGGGCATGACCGCCATGGCCGAACTGTTACCGGAAGAGCGGCGCGGCCAGGCCATGGGGCTGTTGAGTGCCGCCGATCAGGGCGATCCCCGGGCCTTTGTGGATGCCGCCATTGCCGATATCAGCCGGCGGCTCAAGGCGCTGCGGTTGCGCCTGGCGGCGCCGGTGGGCAAGGCGGCGGGGCGGGCGGTTTTGTTTCCCGATGAGTTTGAACGCCTTTCTCCGGGCATACGGGCCTTTGTGGACGGCGCATTCCATGAGAATCCCTACCAGGAGACCCCGTTTTTGCGGGGCTTCTTCATCTCCAGCGGTCGCCAATCGGGGCTGGTGCGTTCCGGTGTATTGGGCGGCCTGGACAGTTTCAAGGACCGCCAATGGCCGTTGCCCGAGACCGGACGGGGTCTTTTTCTGCGTGACTTCTTCGATGCCATCCTGCCCCAGGACCGATCCGGGTTTCGCTTGCTGGGCGAATACCGCTCCTGGCGCCAGGCCACCGCCAACCTGGCCCTGGCCGCATGGTTGCTGCTGCTGCTGACCGGTATCGGTCTGGCCGGTTTTTCCTATTTACACATCCGCCAGGTCATGGCACCGGTGTACGCCAACTTCAACCGCCCCCCGGAACTGGGCGACAGCCTGGCCCGGGATCTGGTCACCCTCGGACTTCTGCGGGACCGCATCGTCGAGATGGAGCAGCGGCTGCACCATCGCATCCGTTTGGATATGGGATTCAACCAGGGCCGAAAGGCGTTGAACGGACTCAAACGCACTTACAACCAGTGGTTCCGCACCTATGTGCTCGATCCCACCGACGCCGCCATGCGGGACCGGATCATCGCCATGGGGGCGCACGCCCGGGACGACACCGCCCTCGCCTATCTGGAGTACCTCGTCTGGCGCGTCAATGCCCTCGCATCTTCCCGGGCGGCATCATCCGATGCCCCGGCTTCCGCGCAGGCAGGGTCGCTGCAAGCCCTGGCCCTGGTCCTGGGTGAACATTTGCCTTACGTGACCGCTTATTTTCCCGACATGTACCGCTCCTATGCCATGTGGGAGGCGGATGCGGGCCGGCTTCGGCGTGAACGCCTCGAAATGCAGGCCTGGGCCAACCGGATTATCGAACTGGAAGGCCGGGACCTGCATTGGCTGGTCGATTGGGCCGACAGCCGCATCAACCTGATGGCCATCACCCTGGATGATTTTTGGCCCGGTCCCGGCCGGGTGGCCCATGCGCCCCGTGTTTCCGGCGCC
>JAGTVD010000137.1 GCA_018224505.1 Desulfatitalea sp.
AACATGAAAAGGGATCTTCAAGTTTTTCTATATTAATTCTATATGATGGACCATATTTTCGTAACTTTAATACTTTCTTGAACGTTGAGATTTAAGCAGACTGAATAAACATGTTTATGTTGTAGGCGAATGAATGAAACAAACAGCAACATTCTCGACGGACCATTTTTATAAACTTATAAGTCAGCGTTCTGGGTTAAATCCGGTGAGCAGGCTGGGCGAACCCAAAAGTTGAATTATAATAAAAACTTGTAAAGAGATGAGGGATTATCATGACAAATATACCCGAAGATAAAATCAGGAAGATTCAGAGCAAAGTGAAGGGCAAGATAGTTCTACCGGATGATCCGGACTATGATGCAGTCCGCGAAATATGGAATGCGATGATTGATCGTCGACCCGCTGTTATCGTGCAATGCGCAGAAGCCGATGACGTTCCACCTGTTATCGCATTTGCGCGAGAGAATGGGCTAGATTTGTCAGTTCGCGGTGCAGGCCATAGCATTGCCGGAAACGCTTTGTGTGATAACGGCGTGATGATCGATTTTTCAAGCATGAAGAATATTCGTGTTGATGCCGAGAAGCGCCGCGCCTATGTTGAGCCTGGTGCCACACTTGCCCATTTTGATGAGGCTGTACAGGCCCACGGACTTGCCACACCAGTCGGGATTAATTCAACGACAGGCATTTCAGGTTTGACGCTGGGTGGCGGGTTTGGCTGGTTGACACGTAAATACGGCATGACCATTGACAACCTTGTTTCGGCAGACGTGGTCACTGCTGACGGCAAGAAAATACGAGCCAGCGAAAATGAGAATGCTGACATGTTCTGGGCGATTCGCGGTGGAGGCGGCAACTTCGGAGTTGTCACCCAGTACGAATTCAAACTGCATCCGGTAGGCCCTGAAATCTTGGCCGGGCTACTTGTTTTTCCGTTCGAGCAGGCAAAGCAGGTGCTGACCCAGTATCGCGAATTTGTGGATTCCGCACCTGAGGAACTCAGTGTGTGGGTTGTGTTACGCCGGGCCCCGCCTTTGCCATTTCTTCCCGACGATGTGCATGGCAAGGAAGTGGTGGTGCTCGCTATCTTCTATGCTGGGGATGTTGTTCAAGGCAAACAACTCATCGAACCCTTACGCGGTTTTGGCGACCCTCATGGTGAACATATCGGTGTTCAATCATACATAGAATGGCAGAAGGCTTTTGATCCGCTGCTTACACCCGGTTCGAGGAACTACTGGAAATCCCATAATTTTAAAGAACTGAGTGATGGCGCGCTGGACGCGATGATCGAGGCCGCAGGCAAGCTGCCTTCGACGCAATGCGAGATTTTCATCGGATTAATTGCAGGTGCATCCAATCGCATCCCGGCAGATGCCATGGCATATGCCCATCGGGACGCAAAATTCGTTCTCAACGTTCACGGGCGCTGGGATGTGGCGGCAGACGATGAGAAAGTTATTGCCTGGGCACGCGCGTTTTTCGAAGCCTCTAAACCGTATGCGTCCGCTGGTGCTTATGTGAACTTCATGACAGAAGACGAAAGTGACCGGGTTGCAGCAGCTTATGGTGGCAACTATGCTCGCTTGTTACAAATAAAAAAACATTACGATCCGCAGAATGTGTTCCATTTGAACCAGAACATCAAGCCGTAGCTTCGAAAAGATAGTTCAGGTACCTTGCAAAGCGATGCATACGCAATATCAAACATATAACATCGGCTTAACGGATCGAGTTTTTCCAAGCGGAGGGATGGGGTGCCGCTTGCGCTATTTATGGCGCGCGGCGATTCCCATGCCGACACCGCCCAACAACAGAACGGCGGCGATCAACAGGCGGGGGGTGATTAGCTCGTCAAGCAGCAGGACGCCGCCGAAGGCGGCGATTGGGGGTACCAGCAGTTGCACGGTCGCGGCGCGGGTGGTTGAGATGCACTTGAGGGCTGCATACCAGATAACATAGCCGAGGCCGGAGGCTAGGGCTCCCGAGGCGATGGCCAACAGTGCACCGCGGGCGGTGATGTCGATGTGCCTTATCAGGAGCAGGCTCATGATCAGGGTGAGGGGTATGGTGCGCAGGAAGTTGTCCGCAGTCAGCGTGACGGGAAAACGCGCGCCGCGGCCTCGCAGGGAGTAGATGGCCCAGGCGGCGCCGGCGACGGCCATCAGAAGTCCCCCCAGCAGGGGCGGGGCGTGCAAGCCCGGAAGCATCAGGTAGACCAGCCCCGCCAATGCGATGAGCAATCCGCCCCATTCAACGGGATAGGGTCGTTCGCCGTTGTACAAGCCGGCCAGGATCATGGTCACCTGCACGGTGCCGAACAGGATGAGGGCGCCGGTGGCGACGCTGAGGGAGGCATAGGCAAACGAGAAGGCGATGGCATAGGTAAATAACATCAGGGCCGACAGGTAACTGCCGGGATGGGGCGGGCTGTCTTCCTGTTTTAACAGGGCTGCCACGACCCAAAGCATGACGGCGCCGGAGGTGAGCCGGAGAACGGTGAAGGAGCCGGGATCGATGGCGCCGTTTCCCAGGGCGATTCGGCAGATTAGGGAGTTGGCGGCAAAGGCGGTCAGGGCAAGGCCGGTATAAAGGGCGATCTGCAGCCGGTTGGGCAAGGTTGCGGGTCGGCAAATGATTTCGATGGACGCAAGCTTCATGGTACCGGCACCTCGCCATTCCATGGTCCGTTTGTAACCGTTCAGGGCGTGGCCAAAATCAGTGTTCCGCCATTCCCAGCTGGCGCACGGCAGCCCAGGGACGAGTCACGCTGCTTGTTCGCAGACTTCACCGCAAGGATTCGCACAGTGATGGGCGGATTTATGTCTATTTAGATATGAACGAATGGGAAAATTGCAAATTTCCTTTTTGTGGCCGCATCATCCTGGTACAGATAGCCGATGGGGGCGGCACGCATGGCAGATCCACAACCCTTGGAATGGGGTACTCCGCTTTGGGTCCAATGGATACCCTTTTCAAGATTGGCCACTCCCTGGAGGCATGCATTGCCGGGCGCGCGATTGTTGTCCGGGGATTGTCGCCACTGGACGAACTCATCTCGCATGGCGACCATGATGGCATCGACCTGCTTTTCCCCGGCAAGGATCAGGGCCCTGGCCACGGCAATGCTCATCTGGGTATCATCGGTGAATAGGGCGGGGTCCGGCAACTCCGTTATGCCTTG
>JAGTVD010000138.1 GCA_018224505.1 Desulfatitalea sp.
GCCGTTGACCAGCACACTGGCGATGCGGTACCCGCTGGCGGCCGAAATCGCATAGCTCTGGCTGCCGCCGTGGGACACGCTCGTGCTGCCCGACGGTGAAATGGTCCCGTTGGCGCCGGCTGTAGCACTGATCGTATATGTAATGCGCGTAAAGCTGGCGCTGATGCTCTGGTTCGCCGTCACGTTACTGAAGGTGTAACTGGACACCGCTCCCACGCTGGCGCCGTTGATCAGCACACTGGCGATGCGGTACCCGCTGGCGGCCGAAATCGCATAGCTCTGGCTGCCACCGTTGGTCACGCTCGTGCTGCCCGACGGTGAAATCGTCCCATTGGCGCCGGCTGTGGCACTGATCGTATGGGTCACCGGCGCAGGCGGCGTGTAACGGTATGTCACTTCGTTGGAATTGGCGCTTTCAAGATTGCCTGAGAAGGCGCGCACCACGAAATAGTAAGTGGTGTTTTCGGCCAGATTGTTGACCGTGGCGGATGTGCTTGTTCCACTCCAGGCGGGGGAGGCATCGTTGTACCCACCACCCTCCGTGCGCTGAAACACGCGATACCCATCGGGGATGGGATCATTGGCATCCCACGCCAAAGTCACTTGGGCGGCATGCGCCGCCATGGGCAAGCAAAAACCAAATACCAGGACCAAGGCCAACAGCGAAAAAGCGAGACGCTTGGTGTAAAGGGATTGTAAAGCGGTCATGAATACTACCTCCGTGATGCCATTGATGTCGTGATGTAATCGCGTTCAGACAATCGGTGCATCCACGGAGGCGCAACCGTTTGCTTTCGGCGGCCCTGCTACCATGTCTTCCGGTGGGCGGAAGATTTAGGCCAGTGGCTTTGCGTCCCAACCTTTCGGCTGGTTTGCCGTTTCGGGCAGTTCGGCAACAACTATTCCCGGCGAAATCATATGCACTATCGGTGCCAATATGTAGAGAGGCCTCATTTTTGACGCGCCTCTACATTAGCGCGCCCTTTTTGGAACTACTTTTCGTTATATTTTTGGGGTTTTAGGACGTAACTGTTTTTAGGTGGGCTTTCAGCGAATATTGCCGCCAAGAGGGTCATGCTGGGTACAATGGTCGTATGCTAAATGAGACAGGTGGGTCACTTGTCGGGTGTGGAATGCACGGGCACCACGATCAACATTCGGGCGTCGGAAAGATAAGGAAGCTTGTAGGCGTGGGTTGTGACGGGACCAAACCGCCTCCCCGGAGTTGGCCCCAGGGCATCCGTGGAATAGTGCTCCCCGGGACCCTTATAGAGAATGATCCAGCCTCGGGATGCCAAAAAGGGAATTGCCAGGCGCACCACGGTTGCAAAGTCGGCCAAGGCGCGCGAAACGACTACCCGGTATCGCCCCTGGTGCTTCGGATCGTCGCCCAGATCTTCGGCGCGTGCCTGGATGGCATCCGTGCACGGCAGGTGGAGCTGCCGGATGACATACTTGACGAAATTGATCTTTTTCCGGGAGGCATCGACAAGCGTCATGGGTTGCCCCGGACGCATAATCTTCAAGGGGATACCCGGAAAACCGCCCCCGGTGCCCATATCGAGCAGAGGACCGTCGCAAGGAATCCATTCGGCGGGCAAGACAGCGTCCAGGCAATGTTTGATCACCACCTCGCGGGGATCGGTGATGGCCGTCAAGTTGAACTTACGGTTCCAATCGAGCAGGGATCGGGCATGTTCCGCCATCCGGGCGGCCTGGTGGGCGCCAACGGCAACGTCGTGTTGCGCAGCCCCCTGAACCAGCATGGCAATCCACTCCGCACTTCCGATCTGCAACACGGCCCGTGATCCTTATTTCGCGGTGGAATCCTGTTTGGCCGCGGCCTTGTCGGCTTCCTCGGGTGCGAAATCCATGATGACGGTGATGTCGATGCCGCCGCCGATATCGATCTTGGCGTGGGGATAGCGTTTCTTAAAGACATGCAGCATGGCCTGGTTTTCACGCAAAACCGTGGCCACGAAACCGCGAAAGCCATTCTCTTTGGCAATGGCTTCCAATTGGGGCAGCATATGGGAGGTGACGCCGAGGCCCTGGAAATCCTCGCGCACCACGAAGGCCACCTCGGCGCGGCCGTTGCCGTCGTCCGCATAGGTCCCGATGGCAACGATCTCCTGGTGACCGGCTTTCTGAATCAGTCCGATGATGGACATGTTTTTGCGATAATCGACACTGGACCACTGCTGCTGGGCATGCTCGTGGGAAAAGAGCTTCATCTTATAAAAAAACCGCAGGTAGATGGTCTCTTCCTTTAATGAATAAAAGAAGTTGCGATACGCGAACTCGTCCGATGGCAGCAACGGGCGGAATTCAATGGTCCGACTGTTGCGCAGCGTGACCCTGGTTTTATAGCCTTCCAGAAAAATCAGATCGTCCTGGGCCGGCGGCAGTTGGTCGGCGAAAATGTAGTGGCGCTTTTTGGCGACATCGATCAACTCTTCGCGAAACTTGGGGTGGGCGATCTGGGCCAGTTCCATGACCCGCTGATAGATGCTTTTGCCTTTGAGCTCTGCGATCCCGTATTCAGTGACCACAAAGTTGACGTCACCGCGAGTGGTCGCCACGCCCGCGCCCTCGCTCAAGCTGGGTACAATACGTGACACCCGCCCTTTCTGCGCGGTGGATGGCAATGCAATGATGGAGAAGCCGCCC
>JAGTVD010000139.1 GCA_018224505.1 Desulfatitalea sp.
ACCGCCTGCGGGACATGCTGATTCGTCCTCGATTGTCCGAAAACCGGACCTTGTCAGCAAAGACGCCCCCGGGGGGCATCGCTGTTCGCGAAACCGATGCGGAAATGACCATCGAAGTCGCATTAGCAGCCATTCGCGAAGAGAGCCTGCACCTGGCCGTCTCGGGCAAAATGGTGATCATACGCGGGGAGTTGCGCCGTGAGGTATCATCCGGTCATCCGGACGGATCGGATGCTCCTCCCGATGCACACTTTCAACATATCATCCGCCTGCCGTCCACGGTCAATCCCGGTGGTTTTCAGGCCCAGGTGGTCAACGATATTGTGCAGATCCATTTCGATAAACGGCATCGTCCCGGCAGCGACCCGGTTTGACCATTTCATAGGAACAGCTCGGATGCGATCCTTTCTCAGCCTCAGTGTCGCCGTCATCGCCCTGGTCATGGGTCTCTGTTTGTCGGCGGATGCCGACGAAGCGGTGGTGGTGATGACCAACGGCGACCGGTTTGTTTCCACCCAGGTATGGGAGGATGCGGGTAAAATCCGTTTTAACATGCAAGGCCTTGTGGTCACGGTCAACAAGGAAGAGGTGGCGGCAATCATCCCCACGGGCCGGGGACAAACGCGACCAACGCCATCGCCCCAAACGCCGGGTGCGCCAAGTACGACGGGCACCGGAAAGCGCGACGGCGGACGCGATACAGCGCACGGCAGCGAACCCATGGTTCAGCAAACCCCGCCGGCGCCTGATTCAACCGATCGGGTGCGTGGCAGGATGGCTGCGAACCGCGCACAACAGCCACCGGCGGAGCGGCCAATAGAGGCCATCGGGCTTGATGGGATGACCTGGCGGATGGCCCACGAGCAAATTGCCGGGCTTGAAAAGGTCGCCACGGATCCGGCTTTCGGCGGCATCGATCAGTATTGGCGCCCCGACCAGCCGCTCGCCTTTGGCAATGCACTGCTGGATGGTCTGACATATGGCTTCTGGCAGAACCAACTCTACGCGATTGTGATGTGGGCCGAAGGACGCATCGGTTACGAGCGCCTGCGCAAAGAGGTCACCACCCGTTTTGGCCAGGGCCGACGTACAGAAGGCGACACACAAAACCATGTGTGGGTGGGCGACAGCACCCAGCGGATGCTGGAATTCGATCCCGAGCTTAATATGGCCATCTTCATCATGCGATCCACCGAACTGCACCAGCAGATCCGCCAACACCACCCCAATTAGCCCCTTTCAAAAACCGCCCATACGATTGCATGGCGACCCAAACCAAGTCCCTGCAATTACAACTGCCAACATTCATGCACTTAGAACTTAACAATTTCGGCGTGAGCCGGATCACGGTTTTCGCAATCGTCGGCCCACATCGACCGCGCGGTCAATCTGGCCGTATTGGCGCATCATGGCTTCGGTCTGTTCCCATGCCGCAATGTCGATATACCCCACCGCAGGTCCTCCCGGCGACTGTATCAGTGGCCGGGTGGCTTCCAATTGTGCACGGAGCACTTCAAGGGTGGTATCCCGGTCATATTGACGCACCGCTGCCAAGGCCGTTTCGGTGTTGGCCGGGTCCACCGCCGACTGCCAGCCCGCCAGCAGCGCCCTCAAAAAACGTTCGACCAATTCGGGCCTTTCAGATTTCAACCGTTCGGAGGTCACCACCGAATTGGCCACAAAACGGACCCCATGTGCTTCGGGATTGAAAAAAGCGATACGCTCGCCAGCCGCTTCTAAACGCTGGCCGATCTCCACGCCCTGGGAGTTGATATAGACCGGCCATAGATCGGCCCGTCCGCTGAAAAACGGTGTATAGTCCAGCCGGACGCTATAAAGCCGCACTCCACTTTCCGGGACACCTGCCCGGGCCAGCAAGGTCCGCATGATGATTTCGTCGTTTTTCCCGAAGGTGACCCCAACGGTTTTCCCTTTAAAGTCGGCGGGCGTATCAATTTGCACACGATCCTTAAAGTAGATCCATTGCAAGGGGTTGGCCTGAAACAGTTGGGCCAGTACGACAACAGGCGACCCCTTGGCCAGTGCATGGATCACCTGATCGGCCGAGGCAACGCCGAAATCGGCGTGTCCCAATTCCAGTTCTCGAATGGCATCACGCTCAGGCCCGCCCGGCTTGAGCGCCACCGTGAGCCCCTCGCTGGCAAACAGGCCCTGCGCTTCGGCATACACATCTCCCACGGTGGACATATTGATCAGCCATTTGAGCCGGTAGGACACAGCCTGGTCTGCCGACAGCGGACCGATATCCACTACCGTCAGCCATAAACCAATGCACAAGAGTGCCATCAGTACCTTTCGACCCGTTAGAATGCCCATCCCCTTTCTCCTTTCCGGAAAGGCCCGTCGATCTTATCGCGCCCAGACCTTTTTGACCGCACTTCCGACCCACTCCAGAATACCTTGGTAGATCGACAAGGTAATGCCGATCATAAAGAGCGCGACCAGAATTTTGGCCAGATCGCTCTGGTAAAGGGCGATACGTATGCTGTAGCCAATGCCGGCGCTGGCGGCGATGAACTCTGCCACGATGGTGCCGGCCATGGCCAGGGTGGCACTGCCCACAATGACTGTGGTCAACTTGGAAAGATTTTCGAAGGACCGGATTTTAACCTCGAGTTGCCAACGCATGCGGCCCGTCTGGCGATAAAAATGTTCGACATCCGGTATGGGCTGGGACATGATACCGACGACCGACAACAACAAAGGGAAATAGCAGATCATGGCGGCGATGAGCAGTCGGGAAACAAAGCCATCCCCCAGGAGGATGAAGATGATGGGGGCGATGGCCACAATCGGATAGGCCTGGACGTTGTAGGCCGCCACTTTAATGAAAGACCCGAACCAGGTCGCCTGCCGTCCGAGAATGCCGATGAACAATGCCATTCCGATGGACAACACCTGCCCGATCACCGCCACTCTGAGGGTATCCAGCACATCGACGACATAGCGCCATCCCACGTCACGGACGCTCAACCAAAGTGCGTCAATGCCGGGAATCACATAATCCGAAAGATCGGCTGCAACCTTGATCACCAACAAGCATAGCACCCCCAGCAAGTAGATCATCAAAAATTGATAGATGCGTCTAAGCAGCATTCATAATCTCCAGCATGGTATTCTGGAGCAATTGGCGATCCACATCGGCACCCGACCGGCAGTCCCGGCCTTGCACCTTCACCACGCGTGGACTTTTGTGGGTGCCCCGCAATACCTGGATATCGCGGCAGAAGGTGGCCACCTCAACCACATTGTGGCTGATATACAAAAACAAAACATCGGGGAAGATTGTCTTGATGGTCAGCAGGATATGGCCACGGGTCTTTTCATCCACATTGGCAAGGCTTTCATCCATGATCAACGCATCGAAATCCTGAACCAGGTAGCGCAGCAGGTTGATCCGATTTTGTTGTCCGAGCGATAGCTGTGAGAAGTGCTGGTCCATGATGGCCTCGAGATCAAAAGCGCTGACCAGTTTCTCTTTCAATGCGCGGTGATGGCCTGGGGTAACTCGATCCAAATGTCGTCCCACACTGGACCATCCGGGTAAACGCTCCAAATTATAACCGTATAGCGGGCGGCCCTTGCCATTGAAGCGCACCACACCACCCTCAGGCACCAAATGACCGCTGATGATTTTAGCAAGTGAGGATTTACCTACGCCGGAAGGGCCAAACAGCGCATGGAAACCAGGCGTGTCGAATTTCAGATGGAGATCGTGAAACAGGAGCGTTTCGCTGCCGGGGTATCTGAATTGAATGTTATGGCATTCCAAAAGCATGAGGCCTGCCACCCTTTGGTTAGAAGCACGCTGTGGTTCCTAACACAAAGCAGAACCAAAAACCACCCTATCCCACCCTTTTGAAGCCCCGAAGTTTGTGTTATAGGATTAAGAATGTGGGTTCAGAGGGGCGCAAAAAACGTCCTGAATGTATTTGCGATCGGGATGGTGGGAATCGAACCAGCTTAAAGGAGAAGAAGGGCGATGGATTTCAAACGGCACCTGGAAACGGCATGGCGGTTGACGTGGCGGCACATCGTCACGCTCATCCTGATGACACTGGTTTTGAGCGTCATCAGCTTTTTAACTTTCGGATTGATGACGCTGGTGCTGATGGCCGGCTATTGTCAGTCGATATTGATGATGATCCGGGAGAATCGTCCACCCCGGATAGGTGATTTATTCTCCCAGATGCGCCTCTTTCTGCCGCTGGCGATTCTCGCGATTCTTGTGATCATTGCCGCTGCATTGGGATTCATGATGTTTTACCTGCCCGGCATTGCCGTTTTCTGCGGCGTCATCTTTGCAATGCTTTACTTGCTGCCCCTGATGACCGATCAAAAACTGGATTGGCAGGAGGCGCTGAAACAAAGCTGGAATATGGCCACCCGGGGAAACATTGCCGACCATTTGGTGGTTGTCATCCTGTTTATTGGTTTTCTGGCCATCGGCGGTTCAGTTTTTCTAGGCACCCTTGTGACCCAACCCTTTGCCACCGTCTTTGTACTTTCGGTTTACCTGGAGAGAATAGGGCCCGGCGGTCGCCCTGAAGGGCTGCAGTCTTCAACGCTTGAGAGCGGCAATCGGCATTCTTAGAAAACGCTTATTGCATCTCTATTCGTCTTGAAAGTTCGTTGAGGCGCTCCTGGTCGAGCATTCCCCGCTCCACCATGATGTCTCCAATCCCGGCGTACCTCAAAGCATCGATTCGCAGGGCCGCTTCTGGTGTGACCTGCCGCAGGCTGAAGAAGGTGTACTTCAGGGTCAACTCCTCTTTTTTTAGCAAATCATAATCAGAGAAGCTGCTGAAAATAATATGGTGGCTTA
This sequence comes from Desulfatitalea sp., assembly GCA_018224505.1. Taxonomy (GTDB): domain Bacteria; phylum Desulfobacterota; class Desulfobacteria; order Desulfobacterales; family Desulfosarcinaceae; genus Desulfatitalea. The sequence continues at coordinate 4,847 of JAGTVD010000139.1, forward strand.
GCAAGAAATAGAAAGCGCCAACGGCCAGTGCAAGAATCAGATAGGTTTTAAGGCGGGACAGCATGGGCTCGATTCTCCTTTCACGCCTATGAATTAGTAGCATTTTAACCAATCGCTGAGGGCAATGCAACGCTAAACGACGTCAAGCCCTTTACCAAAAAAAAACCCGGAACCTTTTAGGGTTCCGGGTTTAAAAGATTTTTCGGCGGCGTCCTACTCTCCCACACAGCTTCCCGTGCAGTACCATCGGCGCTGAAGGACTTAACTTCCGTGTTCGGGATGGGAA
>JAGTVD010000140.1 GCA_018224505.1 Desulfatitalea sp.
AACCGTCATCCGTTCGGTAGCGATAGCGCGCCTGCCCGCGAAAACCGGGCGACAGGCAGCAAAGCAGCCCGATGCGGTTCAGATCGGATTGGTTGTCGGTGCATGCACTCATCTGGAAAGGCACGATGCTGCCCTGGCGCAGGAACAGGGGCGTTGACCCGGCGTTGCGGCGCACCCGCAAGTGCCGGTCGCCGCTGACCCAGGTGCCGGTGTCGGCCCGGTACCATCGGCACGGAGGCAGCGCCACCTCGCGGCTGAGGCGCTTTTCCTGGACAAACGGCGCCTGCAGAATGGCGGGCCCCACCATGAACTGGTCGTCAATGGCGCCGAAGGCGATGGCCCGGGTGTCATCAAAATCGTAAAAGAGGGGGCGTAAAATGGCCTCGCCGCGTTCTTCCTGGTCGATGAACAGGTTGTAAAGGTAGGGCAGCAGTCGATAGCGCAGACGAACATAGTGGCGCATGGTCGCCAGGGCCTCCGCGGAATAGGCCCACGGTTCCTGGGCGCGGCTGTCGCGCATGGTGTGGTTGCGGAAAAAGGGGAAGAGAAAGCCGGCCTTGAACCACGCCACCAGCAGTTTTTCATCGCAGTCGCCCCCAAAGCCGCCGACATCCGGGCCGTTGAACGGAATGCCCGACAGCGCCAGGTTGACACTCTTGCCGATGGCCCGCCGCAAGTGATTGTAATTGCTGTAGTTGTCTCCGGTCCAGTGGGCGCAATAGCGCTGGGATCCGGTGCAGCCGGCCCGGCTGAGCAGGAAAGGGCGCCGGTCGGGATACGCCGCCAGCATCGCCTGCCGTGTGGCCCGCGCCATCAGGCGCCCGTAGCTGTTGTGATAGGCATCGTGGGGCGCTTGGCCTTGCTGAAACAACATGTCCCGGTCGTCCACAGGGCCGGTGGACGGTTCGTTCATATCGAGCCAGAATCCTTCGAAGCCGGCCGCCAGCAACTTGTTTACTTCGTTTCCCCACCAGGGCCCGGTGGCAGGTAGGCTGAAATCGGGAAATACCACCTGACCCGGCCAGGCCATGCCTGTGAACGCCTGACCCTGTGGGTTGCGGCAGAATACCTCTTGGGCTTGTCCGCTGTCATACACCGTGTACCCCGGTTCCGCCTTGATCCCCGGATCGATGATCGGCACCACCCGCAAACCGCTGCGGGCCAGTGCGGTCGTGGTCTCCAGCGGTCGGGGAAGGTGGTCCGGGTGAAAAGTAAAGACGCGATAGGCGTCCATGTAATCGATATCCAGCCAGAGGGCATCGACCGGAAACCGGTGCCGGCGAAACTGCTCGGCCAGGGCGACCAGATCGTCGTGACCCCGGTATCCCCAGCGGCATTGGTGGTAGCCCAGGGCCCAGAGCGGGGGCAGCGGCGTTGTTCCCACCAATCGCTGAAAGCGGCGCGTCAACGCAGCCAGCGAGGGTCCGTAGAGGATATAGAGCGACGGCCGCCCGCCGCTGGCGCCCAGGATGATGGCCGGCGGCGCGTCCCTTCGGGGGCCGGGCGGCATCGCTTCCCCGGCGGTGGCGCCGAGGGTGATCTGGGCCGGGTAGGCGGCGTCCACCAACAGGCCGATGTAGGTGTCGCGCTGCTTGATGATGAGGTAGGGCACTGACAGGTAGTCGGGATCGTAATCGCCCTCGGCCACCCGGGACAGGGGGTGGTCGGCCCACACATCGCTGTTGCGGAACTGGTAGGCGCGCCGGGGCCGTTGGAAGGCCACATGCTTCTCCCCCAGACCGTAAAACTGCATATCCGCCTGGAGTGCAAACCGGAAGATCCACCGGCGGCCGCAGAGGCCGAACCATTCGCCGTCGGCGGCGGCCAGCAGAGGCGCTGGCCGTTCGTCGTGCAGTTGCATGCCGGCATCGGCGGAGAGCATCAAGCCACCGGGTAATGCGGGTTCATTCAATTCGGCCGCCGGCATGAGGAGGGCTTCGCACCGATGGTCGTTCGGCCACAGGCGCGCGTCGACCACCTCCAGATGGTGGATGCCCTGACCGTGGGCGACGCGCAGCTGCACCACCCGGTTCCCTACCATGAGCGTTTCTCCATCGCAACGATGGGCAAAGGCGAAATTGGCCGGATGGAGATATTTGTTGAAGAGGGTCATGGAAAATGCTCCGACTGGGTGAAACGACGATACCAAAAAGTACCGTAAACCCGTAAAAAGATCAAATGGCCCCCATTGTGCTATGGCGGTGCAATCACCCTGTTGTATCGGTTGGTGTCCATTGAATACCGGACAGGATTGTGCCATAGTTGATGTCAAACCAATGATGGTTAAGATGGTTAAGTTGGTAGTCAATACGCTTGGCGTCAGCGGCGCGAATCCGGCTGCGAATGGCCGCGGACATTGAAGCGCCGACCATCCTGTTGCACCTGCTTTTCAAGTTCCTGAGGCATGAATACCAATACCGTTCGGCATTTTGCGACCCCGGTGCAGCCTTTTGATTGTATTGGAGGAGAATCGTATGACAACAACCTTCAAAAGGGTGATCATTGAAAATGTTCAGCCGGAGATCGATGGCGGCCGTTTTCCCATTCGACGGGCCATGGGCGAGTCGGTGCGGGTAACAGTGGACATTTTTGCCGACAGCCACGACCGCATTGCCGGGGAGCTGAAGTATCGCAGATCCGGCGAAAGCCGGTGGCAGCGCCTCCCCCTGGCGCTGCTGGGCAACGATCGCTGGCAGGGCGTTTTTCGCGTGGATGCGGTGGGGGAATATGTTTACACCGTGCACGCCTGGATCGATCCGTTTGCCACCTGGGCGGACCGACTGGGTAAGCGGGAGGCGGCGGGGCAGGATCCGGAATTGGATTTGCGCGAAGGTGCCGCGCAGGTGGCCGCGGCGGCCCGCTGCGCCACCGCTCCGGATGCAGAGCGTTTGAGGTGGTTTGCTGAGTTTATAGGCGGGGGGGAGCGGACGTCGGATCGGGTTCGTGCGGCCCTTGATCCCGATCTGGCGCAAATGATGGCCCGCTGGCCCGATCGAAGCCGGGAGAGCACCTATGCAAGGGAATTGCGGGTGCGCGTGGAGCGGGCGTTGGCCCGGTTCAGTACATGGTACGAACTTTTTCCGCGCTCGTGTGCCACCGAACCGGGCCGCCACGGCACTTTTGAGGACGTGATCGCCCGCTTGCCCTACATTGCCAAAATGGGATTCGATGTGCTCTATCTGCCGCCCATCCATCCCATCGGCAGCACGCATCGCAAAGGTAAGAACAACCGGGCGTCAGCGGACCCGGACGATCCGGGCAGCCCCTGGGCCATCGGCGGTCCCGAAGGCGGTCACACCGCGGTGCACCCCCAATTGGGCAACCTGGCATCGTTTCAGAAGCTGATGACGGCCGCGCGGGATCGGGGCGTCGAGGTGGCCCTCGACCTGGCCTTCCAATGCAGCCCGGACCACCCTTTCGTGGCAGCGCACCCCGAGTGGTTTCGCCGACGGCCGGACGGCTCCGTTCAATATGCCGAAAACCCGCCGAAAAAATACCAGGACATTTTCCCCTTGGATTTCGAAAGCGAACAGGGTGGGGCGCTGGCCGAAGCGCTGCTGGGAATCGTTCGCTTCTGGGTCGATCAAGGTGTGCGCATCTTCCGGGTGGACAATCCGCACACCAAACCCCTGCGCTTCTGGGAGTGGCTGATCGGCGAGGTCAAACGAACCCATCCGGAGACGATATTTCTGGCCGAAGCCTTTACCCGTCCCCGGTCCATGTACCGCCTGGCCAAGGGGGGCTTTACCCAATCCTACTCCTATTTCACCTGGCGCAACCTGAAATGGGAGATCGAACAGTACTTCGAAATCTTGAACCAAACATCGGTGGCCGAGTTTTTCTGGCCCAATTTGTGGCCCAATACACCCGATATCCTGCCCGAGTACTTGCAGACCGGCGGCCGCGCCGCGTTCATCGTCCGGCTGGTGCTGGCCGCGACGCTCTCTTCCAGCTACGGTATCTACGGCCCGGTCTTCGAGCTGTGCGAGGCCGAACCCCGGGAGCCATTCAGCGAAGAGTATCTCGATTCGGAGAAATACCAGATCCGTCATTGGGACCTGAACGCGCCCCACAATCTCAAGGATCTCATCACCCGGGTCAATCGCATCCGGCGCACCAACCCCGCGCTCCAGCAGAACCGCAACCTGTTGTTCCATGCGGTGGGGAATGAGGAAATCGTCTGCTTCAGCAAACACACCGACGATTATGCCAATATGGTGCTGGTGGTGGTGAACCTCGATCCGCACCATGCCCATTCCGCCACGCTGCAGTTGCCGGTCGCGGCGCTGGAGCTCGACGATGAGCAGGGCTTCCAGGTGCACGATCTGATTCGCGATACCCGCTACCTCTGGCATGCGGGCGGCAACTTCGTGGCGCTGGACCCACAGTCGATGCCGGCCCACATTTTCCGCATTCGGCGCAAAGTGCGCACGGAACATGATTTCGATTATTTTATGTAGTGCGGCAGGGACCCATAACCCCAACACGGCACCGGCAACCGGTGCGACACCAGGAAGTGAGCCATGCCCCGTGATCCCAAGCACAGCCCCCATTTGAAGGATGATCCGCTCTGGTACAAGGATGCCATTATCTATCAGTTGCATGTCAAGACCTTCTTCGACAGCAACGGTGACGGACTGGGCGATTTCCGCGGATTGACCGCCAAGCTGGACTACCTGCGCGATTTGGGCGTCAACGCCCTCTGGTTGCTGCCGTTCTACCCGTCGCCGCTGAAGGACGATGGGTATGACATCGCCGATTTTTGCAAGGTCCATCCCACATACGGCACCCTGCAGGACTTTAAAAAGTTTCTGACCGAGGCCCACCGCCGCGGACTGCGCGTGATCACCGAACTGGTGATCAACCACACTTCCGATCAGCACCCCTGGTTTCAGCGGGCGCGACAGGATAAGCCGGGGGGCAAGTGGCGCGATTTCTATGTCTGGAGTGATACCTACAACCGTTACACCGAAGCCCGTATTATCTTCCAGGATTTCGAGACCGGCAACTGGACCTGGGATCCGGTGGCCAAAGCCTACTTCTGGCATCGGTTTTACTCCCACCAACCGGACTTGAACTATGACAACCCCGCCGTCCACGAAGCAATCTTCAAAGCGCTGGATTTCTGGATGGACATGGGGGTGGACGGTCTGCGCCTGGATGCCATTCCTTATCTGTACGAGCGGGAGGGCACCAATTGCGAAAACCTGCCGGAGACCCACCAGTTTCTTAAAAAGCTCCGGGCGCGCATGGACGCCAAATATAAGAACCGCATGTTTCTGGCCGAGGCCAATCAATGGCCCGAGGATGCCGTGCTGTACTTCGGTGACGGCGACGAGTGCCACATGAGTTTTCACTTTCCCCTCATGCCCCGGCTCTATATGGCTTTGCACATGGAAGACCGCTTCCCCGTCATCGATATTCTCGACCAGACCCCGGAGATTCCCGCTTCCTGCCAGTGGGCCATTTTTTTGCGTAACCACGACGAGCTGACCCTGGAGATGGTGACCGACGAAGAACGGGACTACATGTACCGCTTCTATGCCCAGGATCCGCGCATGCGGCTGAACCTCGGCATCCGACGCCGGCTCTCGCCGCTGTTGGGCAACCACCGTCGCCGCATCGAACTGATGAATGCCCTGCTGCTTTCCCTGCCGGGCACGCCGGTGATCTATTACGGCGACGAAATCGGCATGGGAGACAATATCTTCCTGGGAGACCGCAACGGGGTGCGCACGCCCATGCAGTGGAGCGCCGATCGCAACGCCGGGTTCTCAAAAGCCAATCCCCACCAACTCTATCTGCCGGTGATCATCGATCCTGAATATCATTACGAAGTGTTCAATGTGGAGGCCCAGCAGAACAACCGGCATTCGCTCTTATGGTGGGTGCGGCGGATGATTTTCCTGCGCAAGCACATTCCGGCCTTCAGTCGCGGCAACCTCACCTTCCTGGATCCGGACAACGCCAAGATCCTGGCCTTCACCCGCTGCCATGAAGGACAGTGCATTCTGGTGGTGGCCAATTTTTCACGCTATGTGCAGTATGCCGAGCTGGATCTGGGCGATCACGAGGGGGCGGTGCCGGTGGAGGTGTTCGGCAACACCGCTTTTCCGGCGGTGAAACCCGACGTCGCCTATCCCCTCACGCTTGGACCGCACTCTTTTTACTGGTTCAGCTTGCAGGATGACTCC
>JAGTVD010000141.1 GCA_018224505.1 Desulfatitalea sp.
CATGGATGTGCTGCGCCAGGTGCTCGCCAGCGCCCGGGCGGCCATGGACCGCGCCGGTGTGCAGCTGATCACCGGTGACACCAAGGTGGTGCCCAGGGGCGCGGCGGACAAACTCTTCATCAACACCGCCGGCATCGGCGTGGTGCCGCCGGGGGTCTGCATCCGGGGGGATGGCGCCCGCCCCGGCGACCAAATCCTGCTCAGCGGCCGAATGGCCGACCACGGCATCGCTGTCCTCGTGCAGCGGGAACATCTGCAATTCGAAACGGCGGTGCGCAGCGACACGGCACCGCTCGATAAAATGGTAGGGGCCCTGCTGGCCGCCGCCCCGGGCGTGCGGGTGCTGCGCGATCCCACCCGGGGAGGGGTGGGTACGGCCTTGAATGAGATCGCCGTTCAATCGCGGGTGGGCATGGTGATCGAAGAAGCGCGCCTGCCGGTGGATCCGGCCGTGGCCGGGATTTGCGACCTGCTGGGTTTTGATCCCCTCTACATCGCCAATGAAGGCAAGCTGCTCTGCTGCGTGCCGGCGGACCAGGCCGCGGCGGCATTGACCGCCATCCGCAGTTCCCCTTACGGACAGGCCGCCGCCATCATCGGCGAAGTGGTTGCCGATCACCCCGGTCGGGTGGTGATGACCACCCGCATCGGCGGCCAACGCATCGTGGATATGCTCAGCGGCGAACAACTGCCGAGAATCTGTTGACCCCACCGCGCCAATCATCGTATTTGTAACCGTTTTGGTTATTGCGATCGAAATCGCGTACAACGGATCGAGGTGCGTGCGGTATGGGCTGCCGGTTACGATTACGATTAAAATGGCGAGAGCGATAATGCAAAGAGATACGGATCAGCCGCGCACCAAGCGGATCATCAGCAAAGTCATGTGGCTGCTCCTCGCCGGTTGCCTGCTGCTGGTGGCCTGTGGCGGGCAAAAGGAGCACACCCTCGTGGGGCAGACCATGGGCACCACGTACCATATCAAGGTGGTGGCCGGTCGGTCGGTGGACATGAAAACCCTGCAGACCCGGGTGGACGCGCGACTCGAGCAGATCAACCAGAGCATGTCCACCTATCGCCCCGACAGCGAGATCAACCGGTTCAATGCGCTGAATGAAACCGCGACCCCCTTTGCCATATCGCCCGATTTTTTGCGGGTCATGCTCGCGGCCCGGGAGGTGTATCGCCTGACCGGCGGTGCGCTGGATTGTACGGTCCAACCGTTGGTGAACCTCTGGGGGTTCGGCCAGCAGGGACCGCTGGACCAGGTACCCACCGCGGCAGAGGTCGAATCGGTCCGCGCACTGGTGGGTTTCGACCGCATCGATATTGCCGTGTCCGGCCACCTCTCCAAACAGCGGCCCGATGTGACCCTGGATCTCGGTGCCATCGCCAAGGGCTATGGTGTGGACCAGGTGGCGATCCTGCTCAACGGTATGGGTTTCCGGCAGTTCCTGGTGGAAATCGGCGGCGAGGTTTATGCGGCCGGGCAACGGCTTGACGGACGGCCCTGGCGCGTGGGCATCAACCAGCCGGAGCGAAACGCCCCGGCCGATGCCATCCACGCGGTGGTGCAGTTGCAGGACCGCGCCCTGGCCACCAGCGGCGATTATCGCCAATACTATGAAATCGACGGCCGGCTTTTTGCCCACATCCTTGACCCCCGCACCGGCTACCCGGTGCGTACCGATGTGGTCAGCGCCACGGTGATCGCCGACAACTGCACCTTCGCCGACGGCCTGGCCACCGCCCTGGTGGTGATGGCGGCCGGGGAGGGGCTGGCACTGCTCGACGACCTGCCGGGTGTGGAGGGATTGATCATCACGCGCAGTGCGGACGGCACCCTCACCAACCTGCCGTCCCAAGGCTTTGCCGCCCTGGTGGACTAAACCCCTTGAAACCTGTTATGACTTCCGGCCCGACCGGAAGGAGACGCCATGCGGATCTATCTTGAAAGCCTGGGCTGCGCCCGCAACCAGGTGGACAGCGAAACCATGCTGACCCTGCTGCGCGGCACGGGTGCCCGCGTGACCGACGATCCGGCCGCCGCCGAAGTGATCGTGGTCAATACGTGCAGCTTCATCGAAGCGGCCGCCGACGAATCCATCGAGGCGATCCTCTCCCTGGCCCGGCTCAAACAGGAGGGCCGTTGCCGTCGTCTGATCGTCACCGGCTGTCTGCCCGAACGCTATCGCGAACAGCTCGTCGCGGAGCTGCCCGAGGTGGACTTGTTCCTGGGCACCGGCGCCTACGATCGCATCGTGGCGGCGGTGCGGGGCGAGCTGCCGCCGGGTGCCTGCCTGCTGCCCGACCCGGATGCCATCGATTCCCATACACCGGTGGCCCGCCAGGCAATGGCGCCGCATGCCGCTTATCTGAAAATCGCCGAAGGCTGCAGCCGCCACTGCACTTACTGCATCATTCCCCGATTGCGTGGGCGGCTGAAAAGCCGCCCGCGCGCAACGCTGCTCACGGAAGCCCGGACATTGATCGCCGCCGGCGCCCGGGAGCTGACCCTGGTGGCCCAGGACACCACGGCGTATGGAACGGACCAGGCGCCCCCCGACGACCTGGCCCATCTGCTGGAAGCGCTGGCCGGTGTGGACCCCACGGTGTGGATCCGATTCATGTACGGCCATCCGGAGAGCCTGGCACCCGCCGTGCTCCACACCCTGGCGGCCCATCCCAACCTGTGCCCCTACCTGGACCTGCCCATTCAACACGCCAGCACCCGGATATTGCGGCGCATGGGTCGGCGCTACACCGACAGCGACCTGCTGCGGCTGCTCGAATCCATTCGCGCCACGGTCCCCGATGTGGCCCTGCGCACAACCGTATTGGTGGGCTTTCCCGGCGAAACGGACGACGATTTCGATCGGTTGACCGGTTTCATCCAAAAGGCCGGTTTCGACCACCTGGGGGTGTTCGCCTACTCGGACGCCGACGACCTGCCCTCCCACCACCTCGACGGCCATGTGGAACCGGCGGTGGCCCAGGAGCGCCTGGACGAGGTCATGGCGCTCCAGCAGCACATCTCCGCCCAGCGCCTCATGCGCCATTCGGGCCGGCAAACGCAGGTGCTGCTGGAAGAGCCGCCCGGGGAGGATGGTCTGTGGATCGGCCGCACGCAGCACCAGGCCCCGGAGGTGGATGGGGTGACCTTCGTGCGGCCGCCCGCGACCCCGGTACCCGGCCACCGCCCCTTTGTCTGCGGCGCCATCGTACCGGTGCGCATCGTGGAGACCCTGGATTACGACCTGATTGCAGAGGCTTTATGACCGAACTCAAACAACGCATTCTGGCAGCGGTCGGGGAGGACCTGGCCGCCATCGAACAGGCCCTGGCCGAGCATCTCAACCCCCACTTCGATTTGGTGCGCAAAGTAGCCGGGCACCTGCTGTTTGCCGGCGGCAAAAGGCTGCGTCCCCTTCTGATGCTGCTCTGCGCCCGCCTCTGCGGCCATGACACGCGGGACAGCATCCCCGCCGCCATCATCTTCGAGTACCTGCACGCCGCCACCCTGATTCATGACGATGTGGTGGACGGCGCCGACCTGCGGCGGGGACAAACCGTCGCCCACAAGATCTGGGACGCGCCCACCGCGGTCCTCACCGGCGATTTTCTGCTGGCCCGCGCCCTGACCCTGGCCGCCCGCACACAATTGCCCG
>JAGTVD010000142.1 GCA_018224505.1 Desulfatitalea sp.
AGGGATTCTTGTGCCAGCGCGGGGTCGGCCAAATCCCGGGGGTGCAATACATCCCGGTACCAGGTATCCACCCATGCCACCAGGCGGGCATATAGCGTGTCGTCGACCAAGACATGTGGATGGATGGCCGCCAGTTCCTTTTGCGTCAATACCACGCGCAGTCTCAGGCAGGCGGGGCCGCCGCCGTTTTGCATACTTTCGCGCAGATCACAATAGTGCACGGCGGTGACGGGATTGTCACCGGCCGCGACCAATTCCTCGAGGAAGGTGCTCACCACCTTGCTGCGGCGGCATTCCATGGGTGCGATCAGCGCCATGCCACCCTGGGGCAAAGTGACCAATTGGGAGTTGAACAGATAAGTGTCGACGGCCTCGGCCAGGCTGACCTGCGCCCGGGTGACACACATGCTGCGCAGCGCCCGACCCAGCATTTGCTCCAGATGTCCGACCACCGCGGGCGTATCCACGAAAGCGTCCTCATGGTAAAAAAACGCCATTTCATTGGCGACGGAGATCACGTCGTTGTGAAACACGCCCTGATCCACGGCCTCCGGGTTTTGCGGCACCAGCAGCGTTTTCTCCGGGTTGAGCCGGTGATGGCGCACGATGGCGTCGCAGGCCGCCCTGGTCTGCCGGGCCGGGTAGCGCTTGGGCAATACACCGCCCTCCGCGTTGCGCCCGTACACCAGCATCTCCACACCGGGCAGGCCGTGCCCGGCTGAAAAACGCGCATAGTTGGCCGCCCCTTCATCGGCGAAGAAGGCGTGCCCCGGCAGAGGGGCGTGATGCACGAATTTTTCAGGATCAGCGAAGATCTGCCTCAGAATTCCCGCGGTGCGGGCGGGCTCCAGGGAACGGTGCAGAGTGGTCACCAGGTTTGCCGGAGTAAAGTGCACCCGGCCGTCCCGGGTATCCGCGCTGGGCGAAATGGTGGCCGCATTGGCGACCCACATGGCCGAAGCCGAATAGGCATTGGCCAGCAGTTGCGGTGCTTCGGCGGCGGCCCGGGCAATGATCTGCGATTCAGATCCGGTGAACCCCACCTGCCGCAGAAAAGAGAAAACCGGACGTGGCTGGGGTGGCAGCACCCCTTGTTGCAATCCCAGGTCGCAGAGCCGTTTCATCTTTTCCAAGCCCTGTAAAGCCGCCTTTTTAGGGAAAGAAACGATCCCACGGTGCTTCTCCGAAGCCAGGTTCCCGAACGACAACCCCGCATAGTTGTGGGTCGGCCCCACCAGTCCGTCAAAATTGACTTCGAAAGTCTGCATGGCATCACTTGTTCCGTGGACCCGATGATGGCCCTTGCCCGCCCCGCCTTACAGCGTCAATCCCGGCGTAACCTCCGGCGGCATGCTGATCTTGTCGGATTCCATCGAGGCTACGGGATAGGCGCAATAGTCGGCCGCATAGTAGGCGCTGGGCCGATGGTTGCCCGAAATGCCGATGCCGCCGAAGGGTGCCGCACTCGACGCCCCCGTGGTCGGCCGATTCCAGTTGACCAGACCGGTGCGCACCTTCCGGCGAAATCGTTCGTAAAGACCCTCTTCGTCGGTGAAAACAGCCGCGGTCAAGCCATAGGCCGTTTGGTTCGCCGCGTTGATGGCCTGCTCGAAATCCGGCACCCGGATCACTTGCAGCAATGGCCCGAAATACTCTTTGTCCGGCCGTTGCGACGCTGTGGTCATGTCGACGATGCCGGGAGAAAGAAAGGGCAGCTTTTCCGTTAGCGATTGCATCTCCAGCAGAATGCGCCCGCCGGCGGCCTGCAATGCCGCCTGCGCGGTGAGCAGTTTTTGTGCCTCCGGCATGCTGACCAGGGGCCCCATGAACGGTTCCGGCTGATCGGTGTACGCCCCGATCCTTATCCTGCGTGCCATTTCGAGCAGCAATTGCAGAAACGACCGGCCCTGTTCATCCGCGGAAACGATCAAACGCCTCGCGCAGGTGCAGCGCTGGCCCGTGGTGAGGAACGCCGATTGGATGGCATGGTAGGCCGCGGCCCTCGGATCGGACACGCGCCATATCACCAGAGGATTGTTGCCGCCCATTTCCAAAGCCAGAATTTTTTCCGGCCGGCCGCTGAACTGTTGGTGCAGCATTTTGCCTGTCTCGTAACTGCCGGTGAAAAAGAGTCCATCGATGTCCGGATGCGAAACCAGGAGCGCGCCGGTCTGACCAGCGCCCTGCACTACGTTGAGCACCCCCCGGGGCAAACCCGCCTCCAGCCAGCAGCGCAAGGTTTCAGCAGCGACCAGGGGTGTGAGCTCACTGGGTTTGAACACCACCGTATTACCGGCCAGCAAGGCAGGGACAATATGCCCGTTGGGCAGGTGGCCCGGAAAATTGCAGGGACCGAGAACCGCCACCACGCCATGGGGACGGTGCCGCACCACATGGCGCACCCCGCCGATCAACACCTCGCGCCGGCCGGTGCGCTCCGTGTAAGCCCGGGCGGAAATCGCCACCTTGGATATCATGGCCGCCACTTCCGCGCGGGCATCCCAGAGCACCTTGCCGGTTTCCCGTGCAATGG
>JAGTVD010000143.1 GCA_018224505.1 Desulfatitalea sp.
CCGCCGATCCCGGCCGCGGGTGCGCAAGAGGCGGACGACGCCGTTGCCGCGGCAGCGGACTCGGTTCCGGCAGCCGCCGGCCTTACCACCCTGGTACTGCTCAACGACAGCCTGGGCAAGGTCTTCATGACCGATACGCCCGCTCCGCAGGGCGATGCCGGAGACCCGTTGCTGCTCGTGCCCTATGACTCCATCCGATTGGCCAGCCAATACGCCGGTGACCCGCCGTTCATGGTCAAGATCGTAGAAGACACGATCCTCAAGGGGCAGGACGGAGTTGTGGAGATCAACCCTGTCACCGCCGACCGGATGGGCATGCGCGAAGGGCAGACGGCTGTTCTGACCACAGCGGTCGGTGAGGCCCGGGTGCGGGTGCATCTCAATGAAGGGACCATGCCCGGTGTGGTGGCCATGCCACGTGGATTGGGGCATACCGCATACGACGGTTATCTGGCCGGCAAAGGGGTGAACATTAACCAGCTCATCGGTTCGGTTCAGGATCCGGCTTCCGGTCTGGACGCAGTTTGGGGCATCCGGGCCAAAATGACCAAAGCCTAATTGCTGAAATGAGGTTCTGATGAAACAGACGCAGTCGCAACAACGGCCCAAACGATACGGCATGGCCATCGACCTGGACAAATGCACCGGGTGTGGCTCATGCATGGTGGCCTGCTTTGCCGAAAACAATGTGTCCTTTAGAGAGGACGAGACCAACAAGCTGTTGAGCATCACCTGGTTGCGGGTCTATAAAATGACCAACGACAAGCCATTCCCCGACACCGATGTGTGCTACATCCCGCGACCGTGCCAACACTGCGCCGGACAGCACGAAGGCCACTCGCCATGCGTGTCGGTCTGCCCGGCCACGGCCACCGACTACAGCCTCTACACCGGAATCGTGAGCCAGATTTACACCCGCTGTTTCGGGTGTCGCTACTGCATGGCCGCCTGCCCTTATCATGCCCGGTATTTCAATTGGTGGGATCCGGTTTGGCCCACCGGCATGGAGCGCACCCTCAGCCCCAACGTCTCACCGCGTATGCGCGGCGTGGTGGAAAAGTGCAGCTTCTGCTTTCATCGCTACCAGTTGGCCCGCGACAAAGCCTACACCGAAGGCAAGCGACCTATCCGCGAAGCGGAGTACCAGACCGCATGCACCCATGCCTGCCCGTCCGGCGCCATCGTGTTCGGTGATTTGAACGATTCCACCCACCAGGTGAATCGCATTGTGCGGCCCGATCCCGACAACCACTACAAAGCCCGGAACCCGCGCGCCTTTCGCTTGCTCGAGCGGTTGGGGACCGATACGAAGGTCTATTACCTCTCCGACCGGGAGTGGGTGCGCCAGGCCGGCGACAACTATCTGGCCGATGAACAACCCGGCACCATCGGCCCGCCGCGGGGTGGGTCGCATTGATGTCGCAGCCGCGCCCGCTGTCCGCCGGACCGGGGCGGGGCAGGCACCACCAAGCGTTCGTGAAGGGACGTCGTTACAATAATCTTGCAAGGAGAACAAGGAGCACAACCGTATGGATTCTGCATTGATCCCAGAGGGCGTCAAACGGTGTTCCCTATGGAAATTCCTCCTGGCACTGGCTTTGGTAAGCGCCGTGTTGATGTGGGGCGTCTATGCCATGTTGCTGTGTTGGGTCAAGGGGTTGAACCAGACCAACATGAACGATTACTACGGGTTTGCCCTCTGGATCTGGGCCGACCTGGCCGTCATCGCCCTGGGCGGTGGCGCCTTCTTCACCGGACTGCTCAAATATGTGTTCGGCAAGGATGAACTCAAGTACATCATCAACTACGCGGTGCTGATCGGTTTCATCTGCTACAGCTCCGCCCAGCTCATTCTGGGCATCGACGTGGGGCAACCGCTGCGCGGCTGGTTTATCTTCTGGCACGCCAACGTTCACTCCATGCTCACCGAAGTGGCCTTCTGCCTCACCTGCTACTTCATCGTGCTGACCATCGAGTACATCCCCCTGTCCCTGGAGAACCGCCAGATTAAGAAAGTGCCCTTTTTCGCCAACCTGACCCATAACATGCACTCGGCCATGGCAGTGTTCGCAGCCACCGGCGCCTTTCTCTCCTTTTTCCATCAAGGCTCCCTGGGCGGCGTGTCCGGCGTGCTCTTCGGCCGGCCCTTCTCATTCCGCGAACACATCCTGATCTGGCCTTACACCTTCTTCCTCTTCACCTGGTCCGCAGCGGCATTCGGTCCCTCGTTCACCCTGTTCGTAACCTGGCTGACCGAGAAAATCACCCGCAAGAAGCTGGTTAAAGACGAAGTGATCCACATGGTGGCCAAGATCTCTGGCTGGATGATCATCACCTACATCATCGCAAAAAGCGCCGACACCCTTTACTGGATGTTCAATACGGCCCCCAGCCAGGGTCTGCAATGGTCCTTTTTCTACCAGAACAATCCATTCTACGGAAAATGGATCCTGTTCACCGAGATATTCATCTGCGGGTTCCTGCCCGGCCTGCTGCTGATTTTCAAAGCCACCCGGGAGAATCCCACCTTCCGGGTGACCGCCCTGGTGCTCGGTATCATCGGTGTGTGCCTCAACCGCTGGGTACTGGTCCTGCAAACCCTTGCCGCACCGGTATTGCCCTTCGATAGCTGGGTGCTGTACATACCCAGCTGGCAGGAAGTGGCCACCACCATCCTGCCCATCGCCTACGGCGTTATCTTAATCATGATCTCGCACCGCTACCTGCCCATTTTTCCGCAGGAACGCGAGTTGAACCCCATCGATGCCCCGCCCGCTTCCGTCGTCAGCCGTCAACCGGCGCCTACGGCGGTCGTGGAAGGGCAATCCGCCTAAGGAGGATCGCGTATGCTGCCATTTCTGTTCGAATGGGTTTGGGATATGGGCCACTACGTATTTCATGGTGCCGTGTGGGCTGTCCTGTCAATCATCGGCATGGGCATGACCTTTTGTATCATCAAATCGGTTGTGGACACCATGCAAGGCAAGACCGGTCACGACCCGCACCACTGAATCGGGTATGGACCGCACCTTGTTTCCATGATAACCAAAGCGCCTTGACCTGCGGGTCGAGGCGCTTTTTTTAGGGGCCTGCGGGAGCGCCTACCGGTATCGGAAATAATCGCTATGGATAAAATTCTAGTTCAAGGCGGCCGCCCCTTGAAAGGCACCGTCACCATCAGCGGCGCTAAAAACGCTGCGCTGCCCATACTGGCCGCCGGTTTGCTGTGCGACGGCCCCAACACCTATACCAACGTTCCGGATCTGCGGGACATCCACAGTACAATGGAGCTGCTCACCCATCTGGGCGCCCGCTGCCACATGGCGGACCACACCGTGCAGGTGGACGCCGCCGGCCTGAACAACCACGAGGCGCCCTACGATCTGGTGCGCAAGATGCGCGCTTCCAATCTGGTATTGGGCCCGCTGGTAGCCCGTCTGAAAAAAGCGCGTGTATCGCTGCCCGGCGGCTGCGCCATCGGGGCGCGACCCATCAATCTACACCTGCGGGGGTTGGAGCTTTTGGGCGCCACCATC
>JAGTVD010000144.1 GCA_018224505.1 Desulfatitalea sp.
AAAAGCAGCACGATATCATTTTGTACGGCTCCCGTGACCGCGAGCTGACGGTGCAGTGGGATTCGGAGAAGATTCACGGCCAGATCCAAATGAGCTGGGAGGGCCTGATCAACACCATGATGCGCCGCTATCTGCAGACCCAGTCCGAGAACCAGAAAAAGTACTACAGCAGCTTTATGTCTTCGCGCTCCTGCCGCAGCTGCCAGGGGCGACGGCTCAAACAGGAAGTGTGCCATGTGCGCATCGACGCCCATTCGATCATCGACGTCACGGCCATGACCATCGGTGAGGTGTATAATTTTGTGTCGGGCCTGGCCATGGAGGGCAGCCGCAAGCTGATCGGTGAGGAGTTGATCAAGGAGATTGCCAATCGTCTCTCCTTTCTGTTGAACGTGGGGCTGGACTATCTGTCCCTGGATCGTCCCGGTCCGACGCTGTCCGGCGGCGAGGCGCAACGCATCCGCCTCGCTTCCCAGTTGGGATCGGAACTGACCGGCGTGCTCTATATCCTGGACGAGCCCTCCATCGGATTGCACCAGCGGGATAATATCAAACTTTTGGAGACCTTGTGCCACCTGCGGGACATCGGCAACACCCTGATCGTCATCGAACATGACCGCGAGACCATGGATGCCGCCGACTGGATCGTGGACATCGGCCCGGGCGCCGGACTGCAGGGCGGGCGGATTGTCGCCCAGGGGACACCGGAGGAGATCCGCCGGAACCCCGTGTCCGTCACCGGCCGCTTTCTTGACGGGACCGAAACCATCCCGCAGCCGGCCAAGCGGCGTACCCCCGTATCCGCCGGCAACCGCTGGATCACCATCCGGGGCGCGGCGGCCAACAACCTGGCCCGGGTGACGGTCAGAATCCCTCTTGGTTTGCTGGTGGCGGTAACAGGTGTTTCCGGCGCCGGCAAGTCGACCCTGATCAATCACATCCTCTACCCGGCCCTGGCCAACCAGCTCAACGGTGGCACGGCCCTGGAGGTGGGCAGGCACACCGGCATTGACGGGCTGGCCCACCTGAACAAGGTCGTCAACATCGACCAGAAAGCCATCGGCCGCACGCCGCGCAGCAATCCAGCCACCTACACCAAAGTGTTCGACCACATTCGGGACTTCTTCGCCTTGCTGCCGGAATCCAGGGCGCGGGGCTACGCCAAAGGCCGCTTCTCCTTCAACGTCAAGGGGGGGCGCTGTGAGGCTTGCCGGGGAGACGGCTTCATAAAAGTGGAGATGCATTTTCTGGCCGATGTCTACGTGCCTTGCGATACCTGCCACGGGCGGCGCTTCAATGATGCCACCCTGGAAGTCGGGTACAAAGGCCATTCCATCGCTGACATATTGGATCTGTCCGTGCGCCAGGCCCGGGAGCTGTTCGCCAATCATCCGGCCATCCGGCGGGTACTGGATACCTTGATGGATGTCGGCCTGGGTTATATCAAACTGGGGCAGGCAGCCACGACCCTGTCCGGCGGAGAGGCACAACGCATCAAGCTGGCGCGCGAACTGGCAAAAAACAACACCGGCCGCACCCTGTACATCCTCGACGAACCCACCACCGGCCTCCACTTCCAGGACATCCGTATGCTGCTCGCTGTGCTGCAGCGCCTGGTGGAAGGCGGCAACACGGT
This sequence comes from Desulfatitalea sp., assembly GCA_018224505.1. GTDB lineage: Bacteria > Desulfobacterota > Desulfobacteria > Desulfobacterales > Desulfosarcinaceae > Desulfatitalea. The sequence continues at coordinate 1,637 of JAGTVD010000144.1, forward strand.
GGTGGTGATCGAACACAACCTGGATGTGATCAAGACCGCCGACTGGATCATCGATCTTGGCCCCGAGGGCGGTCAGGCAGGCGGCCGGGTGGTTGCCCAGGGGCCGCCCGAGCGTGTCGCCGAGGCCAACGGAAGCTATACGGGCTATTTTCTACGCCCGTAACCCATAAAACGAATCCGCCTTTTACCAATAACGCGATGCGGCAGTCAGCTGCAGCTGCCGACCGCTTGCTGCCGCATCTGTCTTGCCGGCCCATTTAAAAATCTTTGGAACCATGGATGCCTGGGTGTTATGATTGCATTGGATGCCGGGTGAGATTGGCTTCGGAACTGGGATTGGCGTTTCGCCGAATGGATGGGAAAGGAGTGCACCATGGGTGGGATCGATGATTATGAATCATACGATGCAGTGGGGTTGGCGGAATTGGTGAGACAGGGGGAAACGACCCCCGAGGCGCTGCTTGAGGCCGCCATCTCAAGGGTGGAGGCGCGCAATCCCGAGCTCAATGCGGTGGTGACGCCAATGTATGACGAGGCGCGGCGGTGCATTCAGGCCGGCTTGCCGGAGGGGCCGTTGCGGGGGGTGCCGTTTTTGCTCAAGGATCTGGGATTGTTGTACAAGGGTTTTACAACGACTTTCGGCAGCCGGTTGTTCACCGGGTTGATCGCCGGCCATGACAGCACCCTGGTGGCGCGGTACCGGCAGGCGGGGTTGGTGATGTTTGGCAAGACCAATACGCCGGAGTTCGGGATTACGATTACCACCGAACCGGCGTTGTTCGGTGCATGCCGTAATCCCTGGAACATGGAGCGGACCACCGGGGGGTCCTCCGGCGGCGCGGCGGCGGCTGTGGCGTCGGGCATGGTGCCGGCAGCCCACGCCTCCGATGGCGGCGGTTCGATCCGTATCCCTGCGGCGTGCTGTGGCCTGTTCGGACTCAAGCCGTCCCGGGCGCGGATTCCGTCGGGGCCGGATGTGGGGGAGGGGTGGAACGGTATGAGCACCGATCACGTGATCACCCGGTCAGTGCGTGACAGCGCCGCCTTTCTGGATATTTCGGCCGGCCCGTCGCTGGGGGATCCCTACTGCGGGCCGCCGGCAGCCGGGCCATTTATGGCGGAGGTGGGCCGGGATCCGGGCGCGCGGCGCATTGCTTTTACGGTTGTACCGCCCAGCGGGGCCGAGGTCGATCCACAGTGCGTGGCGGCGGTTCAGGATGCGGCCCGGTTGTGCGCCGATCTGGGGCATACGGTTGAGGCGGCGGCGCCGGTTTTTAACTTCGAGCCGTTCCAGGAAGCGGCGGTAACGATCATCAACACCCATACCGCTGCCATGGTAGCGGGGGGGGCCAAAGTGTTGGGGCGCGAGGTGACCGAGGCGGATGTGGAATATGTCACCTGGCGGGCGGCCGAGGCGGGCCGGGAAATCAGCGCACCGGACTATGTCGATGCGGTGCGGGTGGTGCACCAGACCGGGCGGAAGGTGGCGCGCTTTTTTCAAACCTACGACCTGTTGCTGAGCCCGGTGCTGCTGCAGCCGCCGGTGCCGCTGGGCTATCTGGATACCCATTCACAGGACGTGCGTACCTATGTGAAAAACCTCTACAGCTTTTTCGGCTTCACCAATCTATTCAATGCCACGGGCCAGCCGGCCATGTCGGTGCCGCTCTATTGGACACCCGACGGTTTGCCGGTGGGACTGCAGTTCGCGGCGCGCTTCGGCGATGAAGCCTTGCTGCTGCGCATGGCCGGCCAGTTGGAGCAGGCCCGCCCCTGGAAGGATCGCCGGCCGGTCTGCCGTTCAACATGAAACGAAAGAATAACGCAATTTGTCATTGGACATTTGACGTTTTCAATAGGATAGTGTCCCGGGAAGGTTGAGGTCGCAATGGCCTCTTGGCCGGGACGTTACGCGCAAAAGGATAATCAGAGATGCCATGGGAAATCGACGGAGATTGGGTGCGGGGTGTTCTGGAGGATTTCATCGCTCATTCGTCCCACAACAGCTTGCAGAATCCGGCGCATGAGAAGGCTTTCGGCAGGCCGTTGGTGGGGTTCGCCTGCGGGGACGATCCGCTTTTCGAAGCCTACAAGGCGCATGTGGGGCCTTTTTTCATTACCCCGTGGGAGCTGTTTGCGATCACTTTTCGGGATTCGGCGGTCCGGGCGGAGAACCTGACCGTGATCAGTTACATCCTGCCCCAGACCGAGGCCACCAAAGCCGACAACCGCAAGGAGGACACCTTTCCCGCCGAGCGCTGGGCCCGGGCGCGTATTTTCGGAGAAAAGGTCAACGAGGAAATGCGGCGGCATCTGGTGACGGCGCTGGCGGAGCAGGGGTGCCGGGCGGTCGCCCCGGTTCTCACACCGCAGTTCAGCCGGCGCATCTCTCCCAAATACGGCTTCTCTTCCACCTGGTCCGAGCGGCATGCGGCCTATGCGTGCGGGCTGGGCACCTTCGGGCTCTGCGATGGTTTGATTACGCCGGTGGGCAAAGCCATGCGGGTCGGTTCAGTGGTGGCTGAACTGCGGCTGCCGCCCACACCGCGGCCCTACACGGACCACCACGCCTACTGCCTGTTTTATGCCCGCGGCACGTGTAAGAAGTGCATCGACCGCTGTCCCGCCGGCGCCATCACCACTGCGGGCAAGGACAAGCAGTTGTGTATGCAGCATGTGATCAAGACCGCCGCTTACGTTTCCGACACCTTCGGTTTCAAGGGGTATGGCTGCGGTTTGTGTCAGACCGGTGTGCCTTGTGAATCGCGAATTCCCATCAAAACTGAAAAGGAAAGGTAGTCCCCCATGACCACCGACAAACTCTTTTTCGATCATGTCCACGTCATCAGCCAGGATCCCCGGACGGCGGCCGACTGGTACGTGGCCCAACTGGGCGGCAAGATCACCGCCAGCAGCGAGTTTCGCGGGGCGCCCCAGGTCGTGGTGGCCTTTGAAGGTGCCACCATCATCATCCGCGGTCAGCGCACCGGGGAAAAGGCGGCTGAAAAAGCCGGCCTGCAATGGGGAACCGATCATTTCGGGTTCGGCGTCCGGGGCGACTTCGACGGCTTTTGCCGGCAATTGAAGGACCAGGGGGTGGTCTTTTCCCTCGATCCCGTGGACTTCGGCCCCAGCCTGCGCATCGCATTCATCCAGGCCCCGGACGGCGTAAGCATCGAACTGCTGCAGCGCCGCGATAGCCATTGATGCCTGTTCAGGCAAGCGCATCAAGGACCCGCCGCCAGCGCTTCAAGTTGGGTACGCAGCATTTCCGCCGCGGGGCCGGGGCGGCCGTTGCCAATGGCCTGCCCGTCGATTTGGGTAACCGGCAGCACTTCAGTGACCGTCCCGGTCAGCACCACTTCGTCCGCCGCCATCAATTCGTGTAGATCGAAAAATCGTTCTTCCACTGTTATGGCCTGCTTGCGACAACTATCGATCAGCACGGCCCGGGTGATGCCCGCCAGGATGGCGGGGGTGAGGGGGTGGGTGTGCAGACGGCCGCCGGCATGGATGAACAGGTTGGAGGCGGTCCCTTCGCGTACCACGCCGTCGGGGCTGACAAATATGGCATCCTGGGCCCCGGCTTCCAGGGCGCGCTGCTTGGCCATCACATTGGGCAACAATTGAACGGTTTTGATGTCACAGCGGCTCCAGCGACTGTCGGTGACGGTGATGGCCCGGATGCCGTCCCGCAGGTATTCCGGAGGCGTTGGGTGTAGCTGACGCACGGTCATGACAATTTGAGGGGCGGCCTGGACGGGGAAGGGGTGGTTGCGCGGCGCGACGCCCCGGGAGATTTGCAGATAGATTCCGGACCGGGCAATGGCCGCCCGTTTATGCAGGGTCAGGATGGCGTTCCGGATGTGGTTGCGGTCCAGGGCGGGAAAGGCCAGGGCCCCCAGCGAGTGCTCCAACCGGTCCAGATGGGCTTCGAGGGCGAACAGCCGGCCGTTATAGCTGGCCAGGTATTCATAAACCGCATCCGCAAATTGATAACCACGGTCCTCAATCGGCACCCGGGCCTCGTCGATGGGCATAATCTCACCGTTCAGGTAAGCGAGTTCGGGCATGGCGTTTTCCTCCCGGGCAGTTGCATACGGGTTCATTGCTCAGCAAAGATGGTAAGGATGCCATGGGGATATGACAAGGTCCAAACATGTATTGATTTGACATCGGTTCCGGCAATCCGTTATAGCAGAGCCGCCGGATCTTCGGTTTGCATCGAACCCCTTGGAACTGTTTTTCCCATGAAACCCATCGTCGCCATCATCGGTCGTCCCAATGTGGGTAAATCGACCTTGTTCAACCGCATTATTCGCCGCCGGGAGGCCATTGTGGACAACCTGCCGGGGGTGACCCGGGACCGGCTTTACGGGGAGGCGGTGTGGGACGAGCGCGCTTTTCTGGTGGTGGATACCGGTGGTTTCGTCAGTGGCGATGAAGATCCCTTCGCCCCCCACATCCGGCGCCAGGTGGAGCAGGCGGTGACCGAATCGGACGCCGTGGTGCTGGTGCTCGATGGCCGGCAGGGACTCTCCCCCTTCGACCGCGATTTGACCCAGAGGCTGCGCAGTGTGCGGCAGCCGGTTTTTTACGTGGTCAACAAAATCGACGGCCTGGCCCACGAGGAGTTGCTGCACGATTTCTACGCCCTGGGATTGGAACCGCTCTATTCCCTCTCCGCCGAACATGGATATGGGGTGCCCGACTTCCTGGATGCCCTGCTGGCGGCGCTGCCCGTCCAGGAGGAGCAACCGGTTGCGGCCGATCCGGATGAGGTACGGGTGGCCGTGGTGGGACGGCCCAATGCCGGTAAGTCCTCTTTGATCAACCGTCTGTTGGGCCAGGAGCGGCTGGTGGTCAGCGAAGTGGCCGGCACCACGCGGGATGCAGTGGATTCCCTGCTCGAGCACCAGGGGCGGACCTACCGGTTCATCGACACGGCCGGCATCCGGCGCAAGGCCAAGGTGGATCTGAAACTGGAGAAGTTTTCGATCATCCGGGCGCTTCAGAGCCTGGAGGCGTG
>JAGTVD010000145.1 GCA_018224505.1 Desulfatitalea sp.
ATGGTCTGGCCATTGTGGGTGCATTTGGAGACGAAACGGTCGGCCCCCCTTTGATAGGCCGCCGCTTCATATTCGGGCAGATCGTCCTGGGTCACTACGGCAATCATCGATGGTATGGGATGGGCGCGGATCTGCCGGGCCAGATCGAGTCCGCTGGCGCCATGCAGGTCGATTTCCAGCATGATCAAAGCGGGGTTTTGTGTGAGGGCAAGACGCAGGGCCTCGACCGGTCCTCCGGCTTCGAGAATGCGGGCCCTTGGATAATGTGTCCAGATGATCTGTTTGAGTACCTCCCTGAACCGATCATTGCGATCCACGATAAGGATCTTGAATTGTCTGCCGCGGGCTTTCTCCATTTTTATCGGTTCCGTTCGGATTTTTAATTCCTGCCTTTTTAATGTTGCGCGCCCTTGCCACCCTATAGTGCTTTGCCGCCGTTGTTAATGGGGCCTATGCGGTAATATGGGCAGGGCCATCCCCCATTATTCAGCCTTGGCAGACCGGAACCGGTGTCCTATGGGCCGCGAAGGGGCCTTGACAAACAGGTGCGCCATTAAAACGTTATGGCTTTGCCCATACGCCTGCGTTCATTGCAGGGTTAAAATAGATCACAAAGGAGTTTGCCATGAGCGAGCATCAAGAATCCTCGGACACTTGTCAGATGCACGATTCGGAAGCCGGTGCGCAGGCCGACCCGAATTGTTCCAATATAATGGATGAATCGGGAAGCGCTGAAGATGTCTGTGGCACAGCAGTGGATGATTGCTGCTGCTGTTGCTGCTGTTAGGGCCGTCGTCAGTCGTTCCCCCTAAAAACCGCCCGCATATGCCCGCCGTAGGCGCGCCTTTGCGCTCAAATGGCAAAAGGCGTGCAACGGCGGGTGCGGGCGCAATGGGAGGATACCACATGAAACATTCATTACCGCAACTACCCTATGCATATAATGCTCTTATCCGTTAAGCGGTCAGTGCTCGCCTTCGGCCGATACTAGTTCGCCGATGAAGTAGCCGATGACGACCTTGCTTCTGATCCGCACGGGGATGCGTCTGTCGTCGGCGGTGAGCCACAATTCGATGCGCGCACCGTCGCTCTCCTTGAAAACGCCGCCGATGTGGCGCATTTCCGGCTCGACACGGTAGGTGTCGAAGCTGCGGCCGTCTTGCAGGGTAATGGTTTCCCGATCCCGGATGGTCAGCCGGCCGATGACGTTTTTTTTGCCGTCTGTAACGGGCCGCTGGATTTCGTTGCCTGCTTCGAAGGGGGTCGTGCGGGTAAAGTAAAAGGCGGAAAGCGGGTCAAAGCTTCCCTCTTCCAGGGATATGGGTTCCTTCTTTTCACCGAAGTTGGTGTAGTGCGCCAGGTTGTTCTGCCAATCGAACAGAACGACTTCATCTCTTTTATGGCGTCCCTCATGCTGCTTTTTACGGTACTGCAGGGAGCGCGTCATCTTTATGTCCGAGAAAGCGTCAATGCGGTCGCGGACCTTGTAAAACATGTCGATGAAGCGGTTGGAACGGACCGTCATGACAAAATGATAGGCCTTTTCGCCATCGATGTCGGTGATCGGCAGGACCTCCAATGAGGCCGACCCGGCAGGGACGTTCTCCCATCGCAAAACGTATTCCAGTTTTTCTCCCGGTGCAAAAGGCATGGTTGTGGCGTGACCCCATAGAGTTGTGTGTGCTGCGACGAGCAGAAGAAGGGTCGTCGTGGCGTTTATTAAAATGTGGCGTATTGTGTCTGTCATGGCCAACTTTCCTGAATGTGTGGTCCTTTTTCTATATACATGCATAGTGCACCTGTTTTCAAACCTTTGTCATTTATATTCAGGAATTGCTGTTTTACCTTGACCTGTCTGGTGCACTAACCTATTTTTTCATGATATCCGCCAAACGGTCCGATACACCGGGTACCAGACGCAGTGGTGGGTTATCGTAAAGACTGCCCGGCCCGACGTCGGGTCGCTGATGGAGATGGGATTTGCATAAGGATCATCAGACAAAGATAACCCGAATATTGACACGCATGCTGATGCTCGGGCTGTGCATAGCCCTGCTGGCGGCCTGTGCCACGGCGCGTCCGGAACCGCCCCGGGCCATCTGGCAGTGTGATCCGGACCTGGATGCAGCGGTGGCCCGCGGGGAGTGGGAGGATGCCCTCGAAGGGCACCAGCAGCTTGTGCGCCTGAACCCATACAACTGTTTGGCCATCTATCATCTGGGCTACATCTGGGGCCACCTGGGGGATCGGTCCCGGGAGGTCGCGGCTTACGAACAGGCCATTGCGTGCGGTTACGATGGGGATGATCGCCTCTATTTCAATTTGGGGATGGCCTACGGTGATCTGGAGGATCTGGAGCGGGCCACTGAGGCGCTGACAACGGCGATCGATCTCAATCCGGACAATGGGGACAACTATTTCGGTCTGGCGTTGATTGCCGATGCGGCCGGGCGTCCGGACGATGCGGAGCAGGCATTGCTCAGGGCGTCCGCCGTCGATCCGGCCCACCTGGAAGCCCATTTGGAACTGGTGCGCCGCTATCTGGACCAAGGCCGGTGGGAAGAGGCCCGCAGCCGTTTGGCGGTCATCCAGGCCATGGATCCCAATAATGTCGAGGCCCTTTCGCTGCAGCACCTGCTCGAATCCCGGCAATCCACCCAATATAACCGTTGACCCGGTGACCGGTCGATCCCCATGTCAATTTCGCAAATGGCACCGGCACAATAATCCGGACCCCCGTCCAAAAACCAACCAACCAATAAACCGATCAACTAATAAACCGACCAACCGACCAACCGACCAACGGATCAACCGACCAACCGACCAACCGAACAACGGATCAACTGAACAACCGAACAACGGATCAACCGACCAACGAATCAACCGACCAACCGACCAACGGTCTAACCGATCAACCAAACCACACCAAGGAGCCTTCCGAATGCAAACCGGCCTGCCGGATCTCAAGACCCAGTCCATTGCCGATGTGCAGATCCAATATCTGGAATATGACGGTGATGGGCCGACGGTGGTGTTGCTGCATGCCACCGGTTTTTTGCCATGGCTCTGGCATCCGATTGCCGGCCGATTAGCGCGCACGCATCGGGTCATTGCACCCTTTTTTTGCAGTCACCGGATGGCCGATCCCTATCAGGGCGGACTGGACTGGCTGCGTCTGGCCGAGGATCTTTCCCGGCTGTGCGAAGCCCTGGACATCGAATCGCCCCTGTTTGTGGGGCACTCCATGGGGGGCACGGTCAGCACCCTGGCGCATGTGACCTGCAAGGTGCCCGCCGGGAAAATCGTGTTGATCGAACCGATCCTTTTGCCCGAGGAATTTTATCGTACGCCGATTTCGGTGGAACAGCACCCCTTGGCCGCCAAGGCGATCCGGCGGCGCAATCTCTGGCGAGATCGCCAGGAGGCGCAAACCGATTTTCGATCCAAGCCTTTTTTCCAATCCTGGGACGCCGAGGTTCTGTCCCTCTACGTCACCCATGGCACCTGCGATGCCAGCGGCGATGGCGTGCGGCTGACCTGCTCGCCCGAACGGGAGGCCGCCCTCTTTATGGGGGGCGTGCACCACGACCCGTGGCCCCTTTTGCCCGACGTCGCCTGTCCGACCCTGGTGATGGAGGGCGAAACCAGCGAGAACAGGCATTGGATTGACTTGCAGCGCGTCACCACGCTGATTCCCCGGGCGCGCTACACCATGGTGCTCGGCGCGGGGCACCTGATCCCCATGGAGCAGCCGGAAACCACCGCAAAGCTGATCGAGGCATTTTTGGGTGAGCCGGTTTGATCAAGGACAATCGCATGTCTCCGCATTGATAGACGCATAGGTGTGGATGGTGAGCCGGTGATCCCGGTTGTGGGGCGTGTCGCTGCACGCAACTGTGTTCAAGTGCTGGTAAGGGGTGTGCTGCGGGGGGCCCGCAAACTCACTGCGTTCAGACAGTGCGGGCCGAACGACCCTGCGCACAAAAACACCCCCAACCAGCACTAAAACACCATTGCTGACGCAGCGCCCCACCCCACAACCGGGATCACCTCCTTATGTGCTGGAACCAACTGATCATGTGCGTTGGAACAAGCAGGGTACCAAAGAAGATATGCGATTGCCCTGTGGTTTAATGCGCTTGTTCTTGAAAAGAGGTGAATGCATGTATTATATTCATGCCTCGTTGGTAACGAGACTCCCGGCTGTTTTATAGGTTGACCGGGAAGGGCTGATAGGGGGGCGGCAATGCTGACGGGGTTCGAAAAAATCGTGGAGGAGCGTATCCGTAATGCCCAGGCGAAGGGGGTTTTCGATAACCTGGAGGGCGCGGGTAAGCCTTTGAACTTAAGTCAGGACCAGCACATCCCCGAGGATCTGCGGTTGCCGTATAAAATATTGAAGAACGCCGACTGCCTGCCGCCGGAACTCGAACTGAAAAAAGAGATTCGTCGCACCGAGGATCTATTGGCATGTATGCCTGACACGGCCGAGCGTTACACTCTGTTGAAAAAACTAAATTTTCTGATCATGAAGGTTAACACCCTGCGCCAGGGCAACGCTCGGTTTGATATTCCCCAGCGATACCTGGCGGGCGTGTCAGACCGATTGGCCTCCAAAAGGGATTCCACCCCGGAATGAAAATCAAGTCCGATCAAAACAGCGAAAGCCTGTTTAAGGGCATTTTGCTGGCCCACCTCATTCTGGTGCTGCACTTTGTGTTATTGGCGGTGCTGGTGGTGGTGGTCTTTTTTTTCGGTTGGCTGGTGACCCATCTGTTCTGGATCATTGCCGGTCTCATCCTGGTTGTGGGCCTTTCGGCCTATCTGTTTTACCGACGGTTGCGCCGGGAGGGCCGCTCTTTGCGTGAGGCCCTGCATTCACCGTTGTTCGCGGGGCGCTCCGTGGAAATCAATTTGCTGGGGGGCATGGCCTCGTTTCGCCTCGGGCCCCCCACCGGTCAAAAAACCATCGAATCCCACGGCCGTTCTGAGATGCCGCCCGCCCTGGAAGATCCGGATGTGGTCCGCATTCGTGAGATTTCGGTGCTGGCGGACCTTCTGGAAAAAAAGCTTATCACTCCCGAAGAGTTCGCCGCCGCCAAACAGAAGATTCTGGGAAAGGGAACGCCATGAAGAAAACAATCGCCCTCTTGAGCGGCGGTGTTTCGTCCGAGAGAGAAGTTTCTCTGAAAAGCGGCCAGCAGGTGTTGGAAAGCCTCGACAGTGAGAAATATACGGTGCGACGGTACGATCCCCGGACCGATTTGCCCCAGCTGGTGGCCGACGCCCCCCAGTTGGACGCTGCCTTGATTCTGCTCCATGGTCCCTTTGGCGAGGATGGCACCATCCAGGGGTTGCTTGAGCTGCTGGACATCCCTTACCAGGGCGCCGGCGTGCTGGGCAGTGCGTTGGCGATGAACAAACTGGCCACCAAGCAGTTGTATGAAAAGTGGGGAATTCCCACGCCGCCCTACCTGGCGGTACGTCGCCCGGACCCTGTCCAACCGGATCAATGGGTGAAACAGCTGGGGCTGCCGCTGGTGGTCAAACCGGTCAGCGGCGGTTCGAGCATCGGCATGACCATTGTGCGTACGGCCGATCAGTTGGCGCCGGCCATGGACAAGGCCTTTGCCCAGGACCACACGGTGTTGGTGGAAAAGTACATCCAAGGCCTTGAAATTACCGGCGGGGTGTTGGGCAACGAGAACCCGGACGCTTTGCCTTTGATCGAAATCATTCCGGATTCCCGGTACGAGTTTTTCGACTACGAAGCCAAATACACCGCCGGTATGACGCGCGAGATCTGCCCGGCGCGCATCTCACCAGCGCTGACGGCAAAGGCCCAGGGGTATGCGCGTGAAGCGCACCAGGCACTTTTTTGCAAAGGATACAGCCGCACCGATATGATCCTGGCCGGGGAGGCGATATATGTGTTGGAAACCAATACGATTCCCGGCATGACGCCCACCAGCCTGTTTCCCCAGGCCGCCCGGGCGGCGGGCATCTCTTTTGCCGATCTGCTGGATCGCCTGATCGAACTGGGCATCCAGGCCCATCGCAGTCGATAAACCATGCGGATCGATCGATTCACCCATTTGCTTGAAGTTTACGAGACGTTGGGGCCAGGGGATCTGTTTGTGGGGCAGGTGCCCGCCACGCCGCTCAAGGAGGCCCTGCTGGCCGATCTGGCGAGCCGGGGCGTGCGCTTGCTGCCTTCGGTCACCGCCCAGGTGATCCATGGGTCCAAATGTGCCCAGGCCTTCCTGCTTGAACGCTGGATGGCGCCCCACACCCGGGTGGCCCACCGGCGCAAGGTGCTGCTGGATACCTTGGGCGACTACAAGCGGCTGGGTATCACCGCAGCGGTGACCAAACACCCGCACCTGCACTGCGGCCACGGCGTGCGCCTGTGGGACAACCTCGAAACCCTATACAGTTGTATGAGTCTGGACGAGCGCCACTATCCGTTCGTATTACAGCCGTTTGAAACGGTGGCGGCCGATGTGCGGGTGATTATGGTGGGCGATTTTCTGGAGGCGTATGCGCGCACCAATCCCGATGGGTTCCGCAAAAACCTGGCGGTTGGCGGTTCCAGCCGACCCCACACGCTCGACGGGGGGCAGCACGAAATTTGCCGGCAGGTGATGGACAGGGCTCAGATGCCCTATGCCCACATCGACCTGATGATCACCGCCGCCGGAGAGACCTATTTGTCCGAAATCAGCCTCAATGGCGGTATCCTGGGCGCCCGGGTGGCCCGGCCCGATCTGGAGCGCATGAAGCGGGAGCGATTGGAAGCCCTGGCACAAAATTTGTCCGGGGACGGCACCTTTCGGTGAACGGCATCGGGTGACCGGCAGCGGCGCCGGCCATCTCCATTTGCAGCGCCCTTAACATTATCATCCAATCCCGGCATGCGCGCATGCCGCAATCACGGTTCAGGAGGCAGTCAATGAAAGTATTGGTGGTGGGCGGCGGTGGCCGCGAGCATGCCCTGGTTTGGAAGATTCAGCAAAGCCCCTTGGTCAAAAAGATCTACTGCGCCCCCGGCAATGCCGGCATTGCCGATCTGGCCGAGTGTGTGCCCATCGATGCCGAGGCGGTGGATCAGCTGCTTGCCTTTGCGCGCGATCAGCATATCGATCTTACGGTGGTCGGACCCGAAGGCCCCCTGGCCGCGGGTATTGTGGACCGGTTCGAAGCGGCCGGGTTGCGCATTTTCGGGGCCAGCCGGCAGGCGGCCGCCATCGAGGCCAGCAAATCATTCGCCAAGCAGATCATGGAGAAGTATGGCGTGCCCGCAGCCCGCGGGGCGGTCTTCGGCAGCTTCAAACAAGCAGAAGCCTACGTCAGGAAGATGGGCGCCCCGGTGGTGGTCAAAGCCGACGGCCTGGCCGCCGGCAAGGGCGTGGTGGTGTGCGATACCGTGGCCCAGGCCGTGGCCGCCCTCAAGCTGATCCTGGTGGACAAAGCCTTTGGTGCGGCCGGGCGGCAGGTGGTGGTGGAGGAGTGCCTGACCGGGGAGGAGGCATCCTTTCTGGCCTTCACCGACGGGAAAACCGTATTGCCGTTGCCCACCTCCCAGGACCACAAGCCGGCCCTGGACAATGACCAGGGGCCCAACACGGGCGGTATGGGGGCCTATTCGCCGGCCCCCGTGGTGGACCGCCACTTGCACGACCGGATCATGAAAGAGGTCATGCTGCCCACCGTTCGGGGCATGGCCGCGGAAGGCCACCCCTATAAAGGCGTGCTTTACGCCGGCCTGATGATCGACCGTGACCGCATCCGGGTACTGGAGTTCAACGGCCGATTCGGCGATCCCGAAGCCCAGCCCCTGCTGATGCGCCTGAAAAGTGACCTGGTGCCCATCATGGAGGCGGTCATCGACGGCCGGCTGGACCAGTGCCGGCTGGAGATCGACCCCCGCGCCGCTGTTTGCGTGGTCATGGCCGCCGGCGGCTACCCGGGGAAATACGGTAAAGGTGAGGTTATCCAGGGCCTGGACAAGGTCCGGCGCATGAAGGAAGTGATGGTTTTTCATGCCGGCACGGCCATCAAGGACAAGGCTGTGGTGACCACCGGCGGCCGGGTGCTGGGAGTGACCGCCCTGGGCGACACCGTAGCCGCGGCCATTGACAAGGCTTACCAGGCGGTGGGTAAGATCGCCTGGCCCAAGATGCATTTCCGTAAGGATATCGGTCAGAAAGCCATGGTCCGCATGCAGGTCAAGCCCCGGGTGGGGATTGTCATGGGCAGCGATTCGGACCTGCCGGTGATGGAAGGGGCGGTGGCCATGCTCAAAAAGTTCGGCGTTCCATTTGAAATGACGGTGGCCTCGGCCCACCGCACCCCGGAGCGGGCCGCCCGATTTTCCTCCACCGCCCGGGCCAGGGGGATTCAGGTGATCATTGCAGCCGCCGGGCAAGCCGCCCACCTGGCCGGTGCCATGGCCGCCCAGACCACCCTGCCGGTGATTGGCGTGCCCATCGACTCGTCGAGCCTGCAGGGCCTGGATGCACTGCTCTCCACGGTGCAGATGCCCCCGGGAATTCCCGTGGCCACCGTGGCCATCGGCAAGCCGGGCGCCACCAACGCCGGTCTGCTGGCCGTCCAGATCCTGGCCGTGGCCGATACCGCCCTGGCGGATCTGCTGGCAGCCTACAAACAGGAGATGGCCGAGCAGGTGGCGCGCAAAGCCCGCAAACTTGAAGCCTATCACTAAAATAGCGGTTGTGGATACCGCCCGGCCGGATCCGGAAACGATCCGGCGGGCGGCCCTGCTGATCCGGCAGGGAGGGGTGGTGGTTTTTCCCACCCTGGGCCTTTACGGCCTTGGCGCCGACCCCCTCAACCCCGAAGCCGTGGCCCGCATCTTCACCCTCAAGGGGCGCGATCCGTCCAAGCCCCTGCTGGTGCTCATCGACCATCCCGACATGATGCACCGCATCGCTTTGCCGGTGAATCCCATGGCCCGCCGCCTCATGGAGCGCTTCTGGCCGGGACGGATCACTTTCGTGGTTCAGGCCCGCCCCGATCTGCCCCCCGCCCTGACCGCCGGCACCGGCAAGATCGGCGTGCGCCAGGCGGCCCATCCCGTGGCCGCGGCGCTGGTGCGGGCTGTGGGCAATCCCCTGGTCGGCACCAGCGCCAACCTTACCGGTGCCGGTGGCTGCGCCACTGTTGGAGAACTGGACCCGGCTGTCGTTGAATCCGTCGATTGGGTGCTCGATGCCGGTTCGCTTTCCGGCGCCCCATCCACGGTGGTGGATGTGACGGACGACACCCCCGTGATCCTGCGGGAAGGGGCCGTGCTGGCCTCCGTTATCCTGGAATAACCCAGCCTCATTCCGTCTGTGCACTTCTGTTGTTCCACATCGGGCAAGTCAAGCACGATGGTCTCGTAAAAAGCCTCAACAGAACCCATCCTGAGTTTTATAAATTAAAAATATCGAATTATTATACTTTAATAAAATTGGAAGCCGGGACTTCTTGAGAGGTTATCAATCTTACAGCAATTCAATACGCCGTGCCCTAATCATACTTAAGATAAGAAATTGCGTTCATAAATTAAAAGCCAGTTAGAATTTAATTGACACGAGTGGCGCATTGGTTTAGTGGTAATCCAATCGCAGTGTGTTGCATCAATAAAG
>JAGTVD010000146.1 GCA_018224505.1 Desulfatitalea sp.
GGTTGGGGGCGGTTGCCCAGGATGTGGCTCAGGTGGTTGCCGTAGGCGACAATGGCGACCAGTCGCCGGCCGTCGGCGGCGTCGGCCCATCGATGGTGGTCGCGGGTACAGCCGCCCACCGGTTCGGGCATGTGCCACTTTTCCATCAGCCGGTGGCCGAGCAGTGCATGGTCCACCCCCAGAACCTGGGTTTCGGCCTCGCAGTCGCTGAGGGTGGCGGCGATTTTGACCTGCTGGACCTTTTTGTACTGCGCTTCATCCAGCATCAAGATCACCAGCTTGCCGATGTCGTGCATGATACCGGCGATAAAAGCCTGCTCGGGATCCGCGCCGCCGACCACGGCGGCAACGCGCCGGGCGGCCAAGCCGCACTCCAGCGAGTGCTGCCACAAGGCGGGTCCCCAGGCCCGCATGCCCTTGCTGTCCTTGACAAAATATCCGCGCGTGGAAGCGGCCAAAACCAGGCTCTTGGTGGTTTTGGCACCCAACCGGGTGAGGGCCTGGCGCAACGTGCCCACCTTCTGCAATCCGCCGTAAAGGGCCGAGTTGCCCACTTTGATCATCTTGGCCACCAGGGCCTGGTCCTGGGCGATGGTCTGTTCGATCTGGTCGATGGAAGCGTCGGGATCGCCCAGCAACTCCAGGGTCCGGGCCGCCAAGGCCGGCAGGGGCGGCAGATCCTCGATCTGCTCGACCAGGCGCACCATGGCCGGCGCGCCTTTCGGGGACGGGTCGACCATGGGTTTTGCGGCCGCCGGTTGCGGTGGACCGGGCGTTGGTGCTGTAACCGCGGTGCCGGTGGCCTTTCCCGCCGGTGTAACCATCCAGGAGAGCAGCTCCAGGTAGTGATGGGGGGAAAGGCCCTTGTACGCCGTTTCGGTGTACGCATAGAAAAACATGGCCAACGGCGGTTGATCCAGAATGGGCAGCAAGGCACACTCCCCCGCATCCGGCACGGCGGCCAGGCCATCGATCAATGTTGAAGGGAAAACCTTGCCGAAAAAGCCGACCCCAGAGCGCAGAACGGCGGCGAAAACCGGATCCGCCCCAATGGCGCCCAATTCGCCTTTGCGGGATTGCTGTTGCATGGCGCCGTGCTGGTCGATGGTGATGGTCTTGCAGTGGATCACCTGCCCTTGCCGGGCCGTGAGAATCAAAATACCGCGGTAATATTTTTTGCAGAACCCGATCACCGCCTCCACTTTTTTGAGCACGTCATTGGCCCGGATCAGGCTCTTGAGGGCGCGTTTGTAGGCGACAAAAATCGGATCGAGCTGGCCGTCGGACGGCGACGGGGCGCTGGTGGCACCATCGGGGACCGGCAGCAGATAAAAGGATCCATTTTCCAAATGCTTTTCCACGATCCGCAGCGCCGCGTGGCTGCCCATGGGGGCCAGGGCCAACAACCGTTGCACGGTCAGGGGCCGGGAGGCCAATCGGGCCAGGGACCGTTCGGCAGCGGACAGCTGTGCGGGAATGTCATCGGGGGTGCGCCACCCGATGCCGCGCGCCAGGGTGATGATGGTTTTCTCGAAGTTGCGCCAATCATCGGCCTCGGACAGGGACTTGATGGAGATGGCGCCGGAATCGAGCCGGATGCCGGCGCCATCCGAATCCACGTGGGTATCGGTGAAGTGAAAGTTGCCGGCCTCCAGCAAAAACAGCTCCAGGAGTACCTCTTTGATGGCCGTTTCCAGAATGGGCTTGATGGCTTCCAGCGGTACCAGGTCCAACTCGCCCAGGATCTGGCGCACCGCCATGCCGGTTTCGGACCGGATGCGCCGGATCCGCCCCTCGGTTCCGGCATCGATCTGTTTCTCACAGCGCAGCAGGCGCAACAGCTTGTCATCCCCGGCGGCCGATTGCGCATCGATCAGAAACCCGCCCTCGAAAGCGAGGGTCAACACCCGCTCGCCACCGGCCACCGACAGCACACCATCCAAGCTCAATTGCGACAAAAACATCAGCGCATCGGCCGGATGGTACTTGCTCAGATCCCCCTGGAAAATCATAATCGCCCCATCGGATAATGGTCCCTGCCTGTCGCCAACCTTCTATCATTATTGCCACAAAGGGCGGAAAGTTGAGCCCTTTTTCCTGCCGGCAATTGCCGCCTTGACCTTGAACCGCTTGTGGTGCTATAAAACCGAGCAATTGTTCGGATAGCTCATTCAGGTAATCGGCCATCGTGGGGAATGGCAAACGGATCGCTTCGCCACCCGCTGCCGCTGACCGGAATTTCTATGATTCGATGTCAAGCTTTCATACCACATCTTAAGAAGGAGGAATGTACCATGAAGATTGATGATGTTAAAAACATCGCTGTGATCGGTGCCGGCAACATGGGCCACCAGATCGCCACCGCTTGCGCCATCCAGGGTTTCAAAGTGGCGGTCACCGACGTCAAGGACGAGATCCTGAAAAAGGCCGAAGCGTTCGTGGACAAATATCTGCCCGGCCGCGTTGCCAAGGGAAAATTGACCCAGGAACAGGCCGACAAAGCCCGCGCCAACATCCGTTTCACCAACAGCATGCAGGATGCGGTCAAAGATGCCGATTATGTCATCGAAGCGGTGTTGGAGATCCTCGATCTGAAGCGTAAGATTTTTGCCGACCTGGACAAGATGACCCCGCCCCACGCCATCCTGGCCACCAACAGCTCGTTTATCGTCAGCTCCAAAATCGCCGACGCCACCAAGCGCCCGGAAAAAGTGGTGAACCTGCACTTTTTCAACCCGGCGCTGGTCATGAAACTGGTGGAAGTGGTCCAGGGCCCCCACACCTCCGATGAGACCATTGAAATCTCCATGGCGCTGTGCAACAAGTTGGAGAAGGTGCCTGTCCATCTGAAGAAGGAAGTGGACGGATTTCTGCTCAATCGCATTTTCCGCGCCATCAGCCGCGAAGCCATGTGGATCCTGGACATGGGCGTGGCCACGGTGGAAGATATCGACAAGGCATGCGTCTACGGCGCCGGCCATCCCATGGGACCGTTCCGCCTGAACGACCTGACCGGCATCGACCTGAGCTACATCATGGGCATGGAGAGCTTCCGGGCCACCGGCGACCGCGGCAACCTGCCCTCCCCCAGCCTGGTGGAAAAATACGTCAAGGGCGAATACGGCGAAAAGACCGGCAAGGGCTGGTACGACTACTCCAAAAAGAAATAACAAAGCCCCTGATCACCCGCTGCAGCCTTTCGCAAACCGCCCGATCCAGACCCTGGACCGGGCGGTTTTTTTGCTGATAGAGGCGATGCCGCCCGCTTCCCTTCCGTTTCGCTTCCTTGACAGCCATCACCGAATATCCTTATATTGAGAACTTCGTTACCCATCCATGATCGCACATCGACCATCCTGAAAAAATGAAAGGGGCTTTGTAATTCCCATGATGACCGCCGAACAATACGAGGCAAGTTTAAGGCGCTTGAAACTGGAAGTGTACATGTTTGGCAAGCGCGTCGAAAATGTGGTGGACGATCCCATCATCCGGCCCTCCATGAACGCCGTGGCCCAGACCTATGCCCTGGCCCAGCGGCCGGAGCATGAAGATATCATGACCGCCACCTCCCACCTGACCGGCAAGCGTATCAACCGCTTTACCCATATTCACCAGAACCGCGACGACCTGGTGAAAAAGAGCAAGATGGGACGGCTGCTGGGGCGGGCCACCGGCTGTTGTTTCCAACGTTGCGTGGGCATGGATGCCCTCAACGCGTTGTCCATCGTCACCTACGACATCGACAAGGCCCATGACACCGAATACCAGCAGCGCTTCCTGCGTTATCTGACCTATGTCCAGGACAACGACCTGGTGTGCGACGGCGCCATGACCGACCCCAAAGGCAACCGCAGCCTGCCGCCCCACAAACAGGCCGACCCCGACCTCTACCTGCATGTGGTCGAAGAGCGCCCCGACGGTATTGTGGTGCGCGGCGCCAAGGCCCACCAGACCGGTGCCGTCAACTCCCACGAAATCATCGTCATGCCCACCATGGCCATGCGCGAAGAGGACCGGGACTACGCCGTCTCCTTCGCCCTGCCCAGCGACGCCGAGGGCATCAAATACATCATGGGCCGCCAGTCCTGCGACACCCGCAAGCTCGAACAGGGGCTCATGGACCGCGGCAACCCCTTTTTCGGCGGCCACGAGGCCCTGGTGGTGTTCGATGATGTTTTCGTACCCTGGGAGCGGGTGTTCATGTACAAGGAGCACGCCTTTGCCGGCAGCCTGGTGGAAAAGTTCGCCACCTATCACCGGCAAAGCTATGCCTGCAAGGTGGGCGTGGGCGATGTGCTCATCGGCGCCTCCCAGACGGCGGCCGAATACAACGGCGCCGAACGGGCTTCCCACATCAAGGACAAAATCATCGAGATGAACCATCTCAACGAAACCCTCTACTGCGGCTGCATCTCCTGCGCCAGCGAAGGGCACAAGGCATCCAGCGGGACCTATATCGTCGATCCGCTGCTGGCCAATGTGCACAAGCAGAACGTGACCCGGTTCCCCTACGAGATCGCCCGCCTGGCCCAGGACATCGCCGGCGGCCTGATGGTGACCATGCCCGCCGAGGCCGACTTCACATCGCCGCTGACCGGCCGGTGGCTGGACAAATACTACGCCGGCGACTGCACCGTGCCGACCGCGAACCGCATGCGGATCCTGCGCCTGATCGAGAACCTGACTCTGGGCACGGCCGCCGTGGGCTATCTGACCGAATCGATGCACGGCGCCGGCTCGCCCCAGGCCCAACGAATCATGATCTCCCGGCTGGCCAACATGGCCGAAAAGAAACGGGCGGCCAAAGCACTTTCCGGCATCGATGAAGCCTGATGCCGGGCTGCTGCGCATCGGCCTCAAATATTGCGGCGGATGCAAGCCCGGCTACGACCGGGTGGCGGCAGCCGAACGTATCGCCGCGCAATTAAGACCCAAAGCGGTGCTGCTGCCACCCGACAGCCCGGCGCTGGATCTGATCCTGGTCATGCAGGGATGCCCCACCGCCTGCGCCGATCTGGCCGCTTACCATGCACCGGCCATCCGCTCGGTGACCAGCCCCGCGGAGGCTGACCGGTTTATCGAAGACCTGCTCGCCCAAACGTTAACAAAGGAGATGGGTATGCCGCTCACACGAGAAGAGATCCAAAAGGCCCTGGCCGACTGGAACCAGGCTTGGGCGCGTTACGATCTGGATGGCGTGATGTCACTGATGCACGATGATGTGGTGTTCGAAAACTGGACCGGCGGCAAGGCCGTGGGCAAGACGGCGCTGGCCGACGCCTGGCGGCAGTGGTTTGCCGGCGGCGGTTTCCGTTTTATCGAGCAGGAGCTGTTCATCGACGAAACGGCCCAGAAAGTGCTCTTCCGCTGGGTGCTGGAGTGGCCCTGCCCGGTCAAGGGATACGAAGGCCGGCTTGAGCGGCGCAAGGGGGTGGATGTGATGCATCTCCAGGATGGCAGGATCATCAA
>JAGTVD010000147.1 GCA_018224505.1 Desulfatitalea sp.
AAGCGCCCGTTTTCAAACCAGGGGTCCAAGTCGACGCCGGGCCGGTCGGTCAGGTTGAACCAGCCATCGTCGTACAACCAGATATCCCATTGGCCGCCGGTGTTGCCCGCCACCGCGATACGTCCATCAAGGTCCATGACCGGTCCGGAAAGTTGCAGTATTTCCGGCGGGGGTGCGATAAGCGTTGCGTGGGTGTCGTCGTCCAACGGTCGACCCAAGCGGCGCCGGGTATCAATGGGGGTGCCGATCATCAGCATGGGGCGATGGCCTTGGCGGGTGACCGCCACATCTCCCGGGCCGGGATCCCAGATATGGGGTTGGGCCGCTTCTCGCACCTGGTCGCCGCGCTGGGCGCGCAAGCGGGAAACGCCACGGGCGTCGAACTGGCTGCTGCGCAACCACCCGTCGGGGTCCACATACCCATAGCGCCCGCGATGTGACATTTCCCGCAGGCCCGGATGAACGCCCATGTCGTTCCAGTAAACAAAGGGCGCATGCCAGTACCCGATAATGGGCACAGCGGATGGGTCGTGTGCGGCCGGCGCCTGTTCGGCTCGGAAGTCCTCCCACAGTTGATTCCAGGAGCGACCGAAAGCCGTCCGCGCCTTGCTGTCGATTTCAAGCGGTACGATCCCCTTGCCTTGCAGGCGAAGGAAGGTGTGCAACCGTTCCCATCCGTAGCGCTGGGCCAACCAAAGAATAAACGGCCGCCCATGGATGCGATAGCTGTAGCGGCCCGGCCAAATATCGGGATGGTTGCTGACCCGGTCCAGATCGGGAATCGGGCCGACACGGGCAATCTCCGCCTCCAGGGCCTGCCTGACGGAGCGCCGCAGGTAGTGGTGGTACAATAAAAAACTGACACCATCGATACACCATTCGGGCAAAATGATGGTCGGGGAAATAATTTCGCCAAAGAGGTGATGCACCATTGCAGGGATGCCCGATCGTTCGCTGTATATGCCTTGGGCGCTGAGTCCCATGAAAAGGAAGTAGCGCCAGGGGTCATCTTCCTGGAACCCGTCTTCCAGCACACCGGGGGCCCTGACGGGTATGCGTATCTCCCGGTGCGGGATCATGTGGGTTTGGACTTGGGGACGGTCCAGGTGGTCATCGAGGATGATATGCACCGGGCGTTGGACGGCAAGTCCCCGATCCTTGAGAAAAGTCGCCATGGGTAAACACGCTTCCAGCAGGCGGGTGGCGATGCCCGCCTGTGCTTCGGAAAAGTAAACGAAGAACTGATCGCGTTCCACAACCATCAGGGCCTGGGCGAGGCTACCCCAACAAAGGATTGGGGCAATCACAGCCATTTGTATCCAGCGTGTCCAGCATGTCATGTGACGGGATGAGAACCTTTCCTGGAAGATGAAGTTGAAACTCATTCATAACGAAAACAAGTCCATATATCAAGTGTGCAAAAAAAGGTGCCTGAGACCGAAAACGTGCAACTTTTATCCTTTGCTGACCCATTGGTGTTGAAAGAAGACGGAAAACCGTTGGGGGGTGCTGGTGGCACAAGGCTTGCTTTTGGTATTGCATTGGTATTGCATTGGTATTGCATTGGTATTGCAATTGATAAAGCTTGCATTTAATCTTCTGTTCAAGGCCGGTTGCAATCTGGTTTTCAGTGTACTATTTTTTGTTAAATTTATGCTGCTCGACCATGTGTTTGAAAGGAAGCCGATGAACAGGTCATTTGTTGAAAATCGTCGCAAAGTGGCGCGCAAGGTCTTTGGTGACAATGTGTATGTGGTAATCGATACACAACCGGAGATCCTGGGGCAGTTGATTGAAATAAGCGCCACCGGCATGGCTTTCTCCTTTGTGGATCTGGGGGCTGCCTCTCAAAGGCTTGGTGGGCGGGAGCACCTTAAAATCGACCTGTATGCTGCTGGAAAAGGTCATTATATCAGGTTCTTGACAGCTCGTGTCGTTTCGAATACCGTTACCTGCACCGATGAATTTATTCCCGCCTTGCCCATCAGGAGGATCGGTGTTGAGTTTCTTCAACCCACCATTGCCCAACAAGTGCAGATTAACCTCTTAAGTCGCCGCCATACCCATGCAGCCAGCAGCAATTCGCACTGAGCTTTTTTAAAATTAAAACTTAAACCATCCTTCACCCCTTACCAGGTCAGCAACGGAACAGTTCACCGAGAACTGCCCTGATGCCTTGTGCGGCCTGGTGAAAGTGGTTCGCCGACAAGCACTGACCAACCGCTCTTTTGTTTGACAATCGCCAGACGATTGCTCTATAAACTTGTGTCAATGCCGGTTTGAAGATTAGGCTTCGATACAGCGCCGGGGCATCGCTCAGTCAATATCCACGAATGATGCCAAAATTTATGTTAAGAAAAATCAAATGACGACCGATACATGGTAGAGGGAATTCGGGACAGGTTGATCCGCACGGTCAAACCCGTGTGTCTGGCCACGCTGATTTGCCAAACCGAAACTTCTTAAGGCTGCATTGGTCAATGGTTTTTCCGGTGTCAAGGCCGGCGGTATGCCCATGGCATGCTAAGAACCAGGACTCAAAGACGTAAATATAATATCGGTTGCATCGTGAATACCGGCCGCTGAGGTTATCGGCCACCACGGACAGGAGGCAAGGCGTATGTGGGAGAGGATCAGAACACTCGGAATGCGACAAAAGATGGTTGCCCAGATTCTTCTGGTGGCCGTTTTGGCGCTCTTTTTGTCCATTGGGTACATCGGCTTTCAGGCCCGACGTTCGGCCATGGCGCAGGCCGAGGAGGCCGCTGTCGAGGTCGCCCGCCACTGGGCGACCGTGGTGCAGGCCGATATGCAAACCGCCATGGATACCGCCCGCACATTGGCCCAGGCGTTTGAAGGGATGAAAAACCGTGGCGCGCCATCCCGTGACATGATCAACGGCATGTTGCGCAATGTACTGGATGAATATCCCAACTACGTGGCGGTGTGGTCCTGCTGGGAACCCAATGCACTGGACGGCAGGGACAAGGATTTTGCCAACGCGGTCGGGCACGATTCAACGGGCCGTTACATCCCCTATTGGAACCGTCTGGAAGGTATGCCATCGGTTACACCGCTGCATGCCTATGATGTCGAAGGTCGCGGCAATTATTACCTGGAGCCGATGCGCAGTGGCCAGGAGGTTCTTTTCGACCCGATCACCTTTGAAATGAATGGTGTCGAGCAACTAAAAACCGTGCTTGCGGTCCCGATCAAATTCCAGGGCAATACCGTGGGGGTGGTGGGCATCGACATTCCCCTTACCGCTTTTGAGCCGATGATCAAGCGTGTCCGGTTCTATGAAGTGGGGTATGGTTTTCTGCTCGCGAACAACGGCCTTTTCGCGGCGCATCCCACCCGGTGGAGCAACGTTGGCCTGCCCATGGAATATTTCAAATTTTTGCCCCAGAGCATCGAAGCCGTTCGCAACGGTTTGGAGGCCACTGAGGTGAAGACCTCTTTGACGACGGGCGCAAAGACCTTTTATGCCTTTGCACCCATCTACGTCGGCTTCGCCGACAAGGCGTGGAGCATGGCCACCAACATTCCAATGAATGTAATCAACCAGCGGGCCCAGCAGATCGCCTATCAAGCGG
>JAGTVD010000148.1 GCA_018224505.1 Desulfatitalea sp.
CCCAGCCCACGGCGTCCGATCCGGTGAAGCTGAGCAGCTTGAGCCGATCGTCGGAGATGAGCTGGTCGGCGCCGTCGCGGGGACAGGGCAGGATGGAAAAAGCACCCTCGGGCAGCCCGGTTTGGGAAAGCACCTCGCCGATGATCAGGGCGCCTACCGGCGTGGCGCTGGCCGGTTTGAGCACGAACGGGCAGCCGGCGGCGATGGCCGGGGCCACCTTGTGGGCCACCAGGTTGAGGGGGAAGTTGAACGGACTGATGAAAGCGCACGGCCCCACCGGCACCCGCTGGGTCATGCCCCGGTAACCATCGGCCCGGGCGCTGATCTCCAGGGGGATGGTCTCGCCGCCGATGCGCACCGCCTCTTCGGCGGCCACCCGGAAGGTGTCGATCAATCGGGTCACCTCGCCGCGGGCATCGTTGATCGGCTTGCCCGCCTCGATGCACAGGGCCATGGCCAGCTCGTCGCTGCGCCGTGCAAAGGCGTCCACGCAATCGGAGAGGATATTCCGGCGCTGGTGGGGCTTGAGGGCCGCCATAGCCCCGGCGGCCCGATCGGCCGCGCCGATCGCCCGATCGATCAACGCCAGGTCGGCCAGGGGCACCCGGGTGACCGTCTCACCGGTGTATTTGTCGATCACGGCCAAGTCGGCATTGGGTGTTTCGGGGCGGTTGGCCAAATATAACGGATATGTTGGTTGCAACATTTGACACTCCTTATCTCCGCATTGTGACATCGTCGGTTTCAAGTAAAAAAAGCATAGCCCCATCCTCCTGAGACCGCAAGCGGGCCATGCCCATTTTCTTGGAATAAAGCGGGAAGGAAGGATATGGGATGTCGCGTCCTGGATGGAAACCCATCGGCCGCACCTTGCCCGATGGAATCAACGACCCTATTTTAGGATACCGTTCGCGGTTCGAGGACCGCGACGGGGTAATCATGCAGCGGCAGGAGACGGGGCACGCCGGCCCCGAAAGGATCTTGAACACCCAGATGAATGGACACCCCCCACAATGGCGGGTTGGATGCCACGGTTATTGGTGTTGTGCTGCTGGGCGGCGGCCTGCGGATGGGCGGCGGCGGCGGAAGACCCCGGCGACAAGGCCGACGGGGAGATCCGCATCGCGCACTTGGCCCCCGACCCGCGCGGCGGCAGGGCCTACCTGCTCGACTATGTGGTGGCGGTTCCCATCGATGTGCATTGGCGCTTCAAGACCGATTTCGACAACGATTTCCTGGTGCAAAACCGCTTCATCCGCTCCCATCGGCTGGTCATGCGCGACGCGGACACGGTGATCACCGAAACCCAGTACACGGATGCGCCGGATGCCCTTTTTCGCTGGCGGACTGTCGTCAATGCGCAAACCCGGCGCCTGACATTCGAGCTGCTCAATCCGGAGCAGATCGGCCAACGGTTTCATTACGGCCACATCACCTTGGCGCCATCCGCGCACGGCACCCGGGTAACCCAGGTGGCGTATTTCGACTTCTGGGGGGCCGCTTTCTGGGCCGGCTATCCCTGGCGGGGCGGCATGCGGGAATTTCTCACCTATACCGCCCGCTGGGAGCAGGAGACCATCCTGAAACTCAGGGACCGCTATGAAGGAAGCGCACCATGACGCAGAACCGTTCATTCAGCCAGGGCATCCGGTGGCTGATGCCATTGCTGGCAGTGCTGCTGGCGGGTTGCGCCATCATTCCCCACCCCACGGTATCGGACCACCTGGGCACCGATGATCCGGCCGGCCGCTGCGCCGACTTATTCGCCGACCTGGACCGCCGGGTGGCCGCCGCCGACGTCATCGATGCCGGCGCTTTCCGGGTTCCGGGATACCCCTACCTGCGGGTGGATCGCTTTCTGGCATCCTTTGCCGACGAAGTGGCCGAACCGGCGGCCTTCGAGGCCTGGGTGGACCGAATGCAGGCCATGGACCGAACCGCCCGGCGCCATGAAATCGCCAATCTGCCCGACGCCGGCTCCCCGGCGGACCGAGTGGCCTTGCAGGAACGGGTCCAAAGTTGCGCAGACCGCCTCAGGGCGGCTGATCTCCAGGACGACGCCGCGCGCCGCGCCTTGGCCGAAGCCGTGACGGCGCCGGAAGATTATCTGCTGCTGCGCCAGATCGTGGGGCTCTATCCCCTGCCCCGCTGGGTGATCGGCCGGGGCGTGACCCGCTGGCAAGCGGAGGTGCGGCGAGATTTTACCACAGCGCCGCCGCAACAGTGGTCGGCCAACGTTTATGCCCCTCCGGCCAAGCCCGACCCAGCCGCCGCCGCCCGTCTAGTGGTCCAAGCGCAACGAGATGCCCTGGGCATTCCCCACTATTCACAAGCCACCGAGCAACAGCTCTTCGAAGCCCATGCGCCCGTCTGGCAGGTTCAGGCCGGCAGCGCGGCCGACCGCATCGGAACGCCGATCTGGCGGACGGAGAAAAGGTTGGCCGTGGACACCGGCCGGCCGGTGACCTATACCCTGCTGTCCCACACCCGATTCCAGGGCGCCGTTCTGACCCAACTCAACTACATGATCTGGTTTCCCGCCCGCCCCAAGAGCCACCCCTTGGATATCTACGGCGGGTTGCTCGATGGCGTGATTCTGCGCGTCACCCTGGATCGGGACGGCCGGCCACTGCTGTACGACACGGTGCACCACTGCGGCTGCTACTACGCCGCTTTTCCCACCGAACGGATAGAGGTGCGCGACACCATCGCCTACCGGGAACCGCCGCTGATTCTTCCGGGACCCGGCGCGGCGGTCGACCAACGGCAGCGGCTGGCGGTGGGCATGCAACGCCGCACCCACTTCGTGCGCCATCTCTACCTGTCCGACACCGCTCAATCAATGGATGCCGTGGTCTATACCCTGGCGCCCTATGATCGCCTGCGTGCATTGCCCCATGGAACAGACCAAAGGCGCAGCATGTTCGCCCCGGACAGCCTCGCGCCGGGCAGCCAGCGCCTGGAACGCTGGCTCTTCTGGCCCACCGGGGTCTACTCCGCCGGCGCCATGCGCCAATGGGGCCGCCATGCCGTCGCCTTCGCCGGGCGGCGCCATTTCGACGATCCCTTCTATATGGAAGAGATGTTCACCGCCGATTGAGGCTTCAACGACGACAAAAA
>JAGTVD010000149.1 GCA_018224505.1 Desulfatitalea sp.
CATGCCCCAGATGCTGCGGGAACTGCACCCGATCCTGGCCGCCCTTGCCATGGCCCTGAGCAGCATCTCGGTAGTGTCGAACAGTTTGCGCTTGTATGGGGCAAAAATAGATTAGTTGGAGGCCTGAACGCCGACCGGTCGGATATTGGGCGGCCATTGGTTGAACAGTTCGCTCACGCCGTGGGACGCCAACTCGTCGGCGCTCAACCAACGCAATCCCATGCGGATCTGCTTCCTGGCCTGAAAGAGATCCTCAAGAACCGTTTGTTGGGTGGCGTCGAAGAGCCCCCGCCACAGCAGTCGTCCCGAAGCGGCTTCGATGACATAGATGGCAAACGCCACCGACGCCCCGCTGTCCGGCCTGCCTTCCACGGCGCCCCGTTCGCGGTAACGCCACACGATGCCGACGACAACCATATCGGCATCCACCAACTGCCCGAGTTTCTTGGCCAGCGACAGGGGGGTATCCTGTTCCTGGTCCAGCGTCAATTGCATTTCGGCCCGATCGACCGCGTCCCGGCTGGCGACCAGCGGCTCGAAGTGGCTACGCAGCTTTTCGCGCACCAGGCGGGTCAGCGCGATGCCGGCGTGGGGCAGAATGGTGGGGTCATCCCTGCAGATCTCTCCGATGGGACAGCTCAAAGTCTCGTCCATGGTCTCGTCCATATGGGGCTTGTGCCGACCCACCAGAAACGAGGCCACGGCCGCGCGTTGAAAAACCATCGGTTCCGGATCCGCCAAGGGCTCGGCATCGGCGCCCAAGGCCGGGCCCGTCAGCATCAACAAAGCGACCATCCCGAATACCCAAGGGATCACAAAACACCTGTACGTCATAAGACACCTCTTGGCATATAGGCTGCCAATTCCTCATTGTCCAACGGCATTACACTGGATTTTAATCACAAATCAGCAAAAGTCTCGTTGATAAAAGCCCAAAAAAGACCACCACACCAACCGTCCATCCAACCATCCAACCGACCCAACCATCCAACCGACCAACCGACCAACCGACCAACCATCCAACCGTCCAACCGACCAACCGTCCAACCGACCAACCGTCCAACCGTCCAACCGACCAACCGTCCAACCAACCAACCGACCAACCAACCGACCAACTATCCTCCCCCCGCACGCCGCCGCCATTCATAAAGCGCCACGGCAGCGGCGGTGGCGGCGTTGAGGGATTCCACGGACGGATCGATGGGGATACGAACCGCCTGGGTGCGCCATGGGGTGGGTAATCCTTCGCCCTCCAACCCGGCCAGCAGGCCGAACGCCCGGGGGAAGGTCTTGGCGGCGATATCCTGGCCTTCGGCGGAGAGGGCCACCACCGGCAAATGGGGCGGCAGGTCCGCCAGGGACGGCCCCTGACGCAGCCGCACGCGCAGCACCGCACCGCCTGATGCCCGCAGGGCCTTGGGATGGCAGGGGTGAGCGCTTTCGGCCAGCAGGATCACCTGGGTGACACCAAAGGCGGCGGCCGAGCGGATTACGGTACCGATGTTTTCCGGATCCTGAAAGGGCACCAGCAAGCTGCACCCCGGAGGGAAGCCTTCGTCCGGTGTCCAGGGGGCCATGGCCGGTGCGTCCATCAACAGCAGCGGCGCCCGGGTGCCGAAAATGTCGAGGGCCTGGAACAACGGATCGGAAAGTTGCAACCACTCCAGGTGCGCCGGCGCCGTTTCCGGCGGCGGGTTCCGTTCTTCACATGTAATCCAGGCCCGACTCTGCCGGGGTAGATCCGCCAACGCCTCCTGAACCGGGCGGGCGCCGGCCACCAGCAACTGGCCCGCTTTTTTAATGCCGCGGCCGGCGAGCAGCTTTTTGAGCGCCTTGAACCGGCTGTTCTGGTCGCTGGTGACGGCGACCACTCGGTGACGCCCGGCGGCCTTGGCCGCCACCGCCCGTGGCGGCGCATCCAAGCGCTCGAAAACCACCAGGCGCCGCTCATGGGTGGTATGCCCGATACGGTAGGCCTCATCGGCCACCAAGGCAAACCGCCCGGCGAAGCGCTGCGAGGCCACCTCTATTTCCGGATCACAGCCGGGCCCCTTCATCAGGAAAACCCGCCCATTTTGCACCAAACAACCTTCCAGGCGGCACAGCGTGTCCGCAATGACTTCCACGGCCCGGGTGATCACGCCGGCCACGGGTTGGGCAAACGCGGCAGTGATGTTGCGGTCGATCACCGAAATACCGTCCAGCCCCAGGTGACGGATCGCTTCCTGAAGAAACGCCGCACGTTTTCCCCGCCCTTCGGCCAGCACGATCTGCACCTCCGGCCGCAGGATTTTCAACGGAATGCCCGGCATTCCGGGACCGCTGCCAAGGTCCATGAGGGGCGACGGCAGCGCGACCAACTGAGCCGGTAGGGCCGAATCCACATAGAGCTTGAGCACCATCTGGGTGAAATTGTGAATACGGGTGAGGTTCAGCGTGGTATTGTGGTGACGCAGCAAGCCGTGGTAGAGCCAGAACTGTTCAATCTGCCGCTCGGTCAGCGGCAGATTGCAGCTTTGGAAAATGGCCGCCAGGGCCTCGGGACCGGGTGGGCCGCCGGACGGACCCTCCGCAACGCGGCCGGATCGCTGTTTCGGCTTTTGGGAGGGTGATGCGCCATGACCTTTTTTCATCCGCGGTGGCCTGTCTTTTACGAGGACAATCACTTGCTGGTGCTCTATAAACCAGCGGGACTGATTATGCAACGCGGACCGTCGGCCAAGCCCAACCTGGTGGATCTGGCCAAGGCGTGGCTCAAGGACCGTTATGCCAAACCCGGTCAGGTCTTCGTGGGCATGGTACACCGATTGGATGGCCCGGTGGCAGGCGTGCTGGCGCTCGCCCGCACATCCAAAGCCGCTGCCCGGCTCAGTGCCCAATTTCGCCAGGGCGGCGTCGAAAAGACCTATCTGGCGGTGGTCCAGGGGCAACCCGGCGCAGCCGCCGGCCGGCTGGTGCACCACCTGGTGCGTCAAGGCCGCTACAGCCGACCGGTACCGGCCGAAACCCCCGGCAGCCAATCCGCCGCTCTGACCTATCGTTTGCTCGAACGCCGACCCGGACAGAGCCTGCTGACGGTGCGTCTGGAAACCGGCCGCCGGCACCAGATCCGGGCCCAACTGGCGGCCATCGGCTGCCCCATCTGGGGGGACAAGGCTTACGGGGCCGGTCAGTCCCTGCCCTACGGATGCATCGCCCTGCTGGCGCGCAATCTGGCCTTTGCCCATCCCACCCGACAAACCCCCATGCCGTTTGAATGCCCCACCCCCGAAGGATGGCCGTGGCCCTTGCCCGCAGACACGGCATCACCCCAGCCGCTCTGGGCTGTGGAGACGTATATGGCGCGAGGGCTGCGTTTGCCGAAGGTGCCCTAAGGTGTTCGCTACCTGCGGGGAACCGGCAAAATCACGGTAAAGGTGCTGCCCTGGTCGGGCACACTTGCCACCTCGATGCGGCCGCCCAGGGCTTCCACCAGCCCTTTGACGATGGGCAGCCCGAGGCCGGTACCGGTGATGTAGCGGGTTTTTTCGGTTTTGACACGGTAGAAGCGCTCGAAGATTTTGTCCAAGTGGCGCGCCTCGATACCGAAGCCATTGTCCCGCACCGCAACCCGTAAATCAGCGTCGGTGCGATCGAGAATGACCTCGATGGCGCCCCCGTCGGGGGAGTAGTTGATGGCATTGGCAATCAGGTTGCCGAAAATGCTTTCCAATGCCAGGG
>JAGTVD010000150.1 GCA_018224505.1 Desulfatitalea sp.
ATTAAAGCACCATTCGCCGATGCGCTGCACAAGCTATTCGGTCAGATCAATCATGCTTAATACTACGACGAATAAAAAACCCAGCTAAAACACTGCGCTGCCCGATCATCGGGTGGTGCGTGATGCGAGGACATCGCCGTCCATCCATCGCAACACATCGTTTCTCCCGATACAGCGCAATAGCGCACCCTTGCTTTTCTGGAATTCGCGGTTGGGTTGCGGCAGTAATCCGACGCCTATTTTAGGCGGGGCAATTGCCTTGTGTGCCGGACACTGGACGGAACCATTGGCGACGGTACCGTAGAAAGCCTTCATGTATTCAACGGTGCGGCCGATAATATGAAATCAGGCCCGAACCATTAATGCCAATTGGGAGACCCATGGATCGACAAACAGAAACTGCTGCGCCAGGGCATGACCATGATCGGCGGCAACAGTCGCCACTCTTAGAGAAAGCGTACTCTTTTTTAGACGATCGTCCTTGCCATTGCCCTTTGCCGGACCAAGCGACTCCGCGCGCCTGCACTCTATTGCGCACCGCGCCTTCCATATCCACCGCAACGCCACTTTTAGAGGTCTACGATACCTTCGACAACTATCCGGAGTTGATCGCTTTGCCCGTGGTGCATAGAGATAAGCCGGTTGGACTGATCAACCGTCATACGCTTTACGAGCTGTTCAGCAAGCCGTTTACCCGGGATTTACACGGCAGGAAGCCCATTCGACAATTCATGGTCACCGATCCGATTATTGTGGACAAGCAGGTGTCCCTCGACGATCTGGCCCAGATCATTATCAACGCCGGCATGCAACTCATGTACAATGGGTTCATTTTTACCGATTGATCAACGACACCTTGGGTCACGCCGTTGGAGATCTGCTGTTGCAAAAGGTCGCCGAGCGTCTTCGCCGATTGTTGCGTGAGAATGATACCGTTGCCCGATGCGGCAATGTATCATGCGAAGGAAACCTGAGGAACTAACCGAGTTTCTGGGCGGCGCCGTATCGCATCTCTCAGTGTTGTCCATTCAATCCGTATAAATCTTCGGGCTATCTACCAGAATCGGGCTTTGGCTACGGCCGCGATCAGGCGCTGGATGTCCGCAGGATATACGTTGCCGATGTTGCCGATGCGGAAAGTGTCGGCGCTGGTGACTTTGCCCGGATAAATCACGAATCCGGCCGCCTTGAGGGCGGCGTAAAAGCGCTGGAAATCGTAAGCGGGCGCTTTCGGGCTTTCAAAGGCGGTGATGATGGGCGATCGCAGGTGGGGCGGCAGCAGGGGCGCGAAGCCCAGGCGGGTCATGCCATCCACCAGCAGGGCGTGGTTCTCGCAGTAGCGGCGATGGCGGGCTTCGATGCCGCCTTCGATTTCCAGTTCGTCCAAAGCCTGTGCAAAGGCGCGCACCACATGGGTGGGAGAGGTGAAGCGCCATTTGCCGTTCTGCTGCTCCATGGTGTGCCATTGATCGTACAGATCCAGACTCAGGGAGCGGGCTTGCATCCGGGTCGGCGCCAGCACCGACCGGCGGGCGATGACAAATCCGAAACCCGGAACGCCCTGGATGCATTTGTTGGCGCTGCTGATCAGGTAATCGGCGCCCATTGCGTCCATATCCATGGGAATGCCGCCGAAACTGCTCATGGCATCCACGATGAAAGAGCGGCGGTGGGCGCGCACGATGTGCCCGGCCGCCGCCACGGGGTTGAGCATGCCGGTGGTGGTTTCGCAGTGCACCATGCCCACATGGGTGATGTTCGGATCGGCGCTCAAAGCGTTGTCCAGACGTTCGAGGTCCGGATGGTGATGTTCGAGGCTGTCCAGCACGCCACAGGCCACACCGCAGCGTCGGGCGATGGCGGCCATGCGCTGTCCGTACGCACCGTTGGCCAGCACGAGCAATCGGCCGGTGGGCGGCAGGGCGGTGGTGACCACTGACTCCACACTGAAGGTGCCGCTGCCTTGCATGAGGATGGCGGTGAATCCCGGCGCCGGGGTGGCCAGGGCCACGAGCCGCGCACGGATGCGCTGCACCAGGGTGTTGTATTCGGCGTCCCAGGTACACCAGTCGCGCAGCATGGCCTCCTTGACCGTTGCCGTGGTGGTCAAGGGGCCGGGGGTGAGCAGCAGATAGGGATTGACGGCGTCAGTCGCGGTGGTCATGGGGTACCTCTTCAAGGGCTGTGGACAGGGTTTCTTCCAGGATTGCCAGGGCCCGGAAGAGTTGGTCCGTGGCGATGGTCAGCGGCGGCGTCAGGGTCAGGAAGCCGCCGTGGGACACTTTGAAGCTCAGGCCCCGGGCCAAGCAGGCGTACAGGACCTGTTCGGCCATATCGGCGGCTGGCACTTTGGAGATGCGGTCCCGAACCAGATCGATACCCAGGAGCAGCCCCCGGCCGCGGACATCCCCCACCCGGGAGTGGTTTTGGGTCAACGGCGCAAGGCGCTGCAAGGCGGTCCGACCCAATTCGGCGGCGCGGGCCGGCAGGTTGTGGGTTTCGATCACTCCGATGGTTGCCAGGGCCGCGGCGCAGGCCACGGGATTCTTCTCGTGGGTGTAGTGCCCCAGGGCTTTGTGGGGCGCAATGTCCAGGTCGGTGCGGGCCACGATGGCCGCCAGGGGAAAAAGGCCGCCCCCCAAGCCTTTGCCCAGCACGAGGATATCGGGCACCACCGCTTCGTGCTCGAAAGCGAACATGCGGCCGGTGCGCCCCAGGCACGTGGCGGTCTCGTCGAAGATCAACAGGGCGCCGTGGCGGTCGCACGCGTCGCGAATCGATTGCCAGTATCCCGGTGGCGGCGGGTTGACAGAGGTGCAGCGCAGCGGTTCAGCAATGACCGCGGCCACATCGCCTTCCCTTTCCATGACATAGGAGACATAGCGAGCGCATTTGAGGCCGCAGGCGGCGCACCGGCCACGCTCATCCCACAGGCAGCGGTACGGATCGGCCGGGGGCACATGCTCGCTGCCGGGCAGCAGCGGGCCGATACCCTCCCGGAACAGGGCCTCGCCGCCCACGGAGATGGCATCCAGGGAGGCCCCGTGAAAGCTGTCCCACATGGAAATGGTCTTAAACCGTCCGGTGGCCACGCGGGCCAGCTTGAGGGCCATCCCCACGGCGCTGGTGCCGCCCGGGGCGAACAGCACCTTGCCCA
>JAGTVD010000151.1 GCA_018224505.1 Desulfatitalea sp.
TGGGCAGGGTCAATTTTTTCCACACCCGCAACAGTTCGCTGACACCCCAGGCCTGGGCATCGCACCCCCGCTGGTGGTGGGGCGCATCGCCATCTAAAATCTCGGGGACGTGACCGACACAGTGGCTATTGATCACGGTCACACTGCTCGACAGCCATGCCAGGGCCGCATCCCGCCCACTGGCGCCGTAGCAGGCAACCCATGCTTCGCAGAAAAGCGGAAAAGGCCAGGTCCAGGCCGTACCGTTGTGGTAGGCCGGTTTGCGGCAGGTATCTTCATCGCCCAAGTATCGCCCCCAATAGGGGGCCTTGGGATTGTTGAGCAGGGTGCCATCCCGCTCCACCGCAAGGGGAACAACCACCGGCCGGTCGGCTAGACTGCGGATGGCGCCGGGTACCAGCAGGCATTGGCAGGCCTGTAAAATCGTTTGCACCATCCCGGGGGCCGTCACCGCGCCCAGGGTCACGGCCAGTAACTGGTTGGGCCGCAAATGGTCGTCGGCATTGGCGGCCGCGGCCGGCTGGCCCGGGCGCGCGTGGAGGCAGTCGCTCAGATATCCCCGCTGGGGATGCCAGAAGAGATCGGCGATACTGGTACTCACCTGCTCGGCCAGGGTGGTCCAACGCCGGGCATCATTGCCGTCGACAAGCCCCAGGAAGATTAGGGCCGCGTGCCACAGGGCCTGAATCTCGATGGGATAGCCCTGGCGCGGTGTGCCGGCGGGATAGTTGGTATCCATCCAAGTGAAGTGGGACGGACTGAAGATCAAGCCCGATTCGGAATCCATCCGGATGCCGTTGGGGGTGCCGTCGATCAAGGCGGTGGCCATGTCAATCAGGATCTGGCGCACCGTGCGGCCGCCACACTGCTGATCGAGAAACGTATGGTCCCCCTCGGCCGCCACCAGGTCGGCGCAAGCGGTGAAAAACCACAGGGGCGCATCCGATGTGTCGCGATTCCCGGCATCATCGCCCCGGATCATATTGGGCAAAGTGCCGCGATCCTCGAACTGGGCAAATTGCAGCAGGATGGTCTTGCTGGTGGCCAGTTTGCCGGCGGCCACCAACCCGCGCACCACGATCAGTGTATCCCGCCCCCAATCCAGGAACCAGGGGAACCCCGCGATGACGGTATTGAATGCGCCACGCCGCACCACATATTGATCCAGGGCGGCCGACAGGGCGGTTTCCAGCGGCTGCGCCTCTTCAGCGGAAGTCGCAGTTTGGAAGGCCGGCCGCCACGGTTTGGGGTTGGCATCGGACAAAATGGCCCGGGCGGTGAGGGTGACCTTTTGGCCCCCGGTCAAGCGGCAAGTGAAATAACCGGGGCTGAACAGATCGGAATCGGGATCGAGTCCCCGTTCGGCCTCCATGGGGCGGTGCACCATGTAATACCACTCCGGAGAGACGTCAAACTGACCGTCGCTGACCTCCACCAACAGCGCGTGTTTCGCCTCCGGGGCGAAGCGAAAGCCGTTGGGTAGCGGGTGGACGGCTTGGGGATAATGCGATTCCGGACCGGCGAAGGCTTTGGTGCAATGATGAAAATTGCGGTCTTCGATGTCCGGACGGATGACCAGTGTCACTGGTGCGTCATCGGCCAGCTCCGCAGACGCCCCCGTATGGCGGAAGCGTTCGAATTGCAGCGCCACGGCGTTGGGTCGGTTCCGGGCCATACGGGCGCGCACCTGCAAAACGATGTGTTCGCCCTGGCCGGTGAGGATCTGGTAGCGCCACCAGGCGCCGCCGTTCGCTTGGCAGCCGAACTGTTCGAGGTAGTCCAGCTTCACTTCCTGGGAGTAGCCCTGGTAGACGATCCAGGCACGGCAGCGGGTCAGAAGGATATGGCGATCCACGGGAAAGGCCGGATGGAGATTGGCGGCCAACAGGGCATCATAGCGGCTCGCCAGATGCCGCCAATCGGCATGCATCCGCATCATGGCACCACGCCCGTTGGTTCCCAGGGCCAGCAGCGGCAGTTGGTGACAGTCGTTGCGGCTGAACCGGTTGCGTACCGCCGCCTGGCATCCGTCAGCCAGGAAAAGCAATGCTCCCTTGTGGTGCCGGGTACCGTCGGGCGTGTGGATGGTG
The DNA here is from genome assembly GCA_018224505.1 of Desulfatitalea sp. Classification (GTDB taxonomy): domain Bacteria; phylum Desulfobacterota; class Desulfobacteria; order Desulfobacterales; family Desulfosarcinaceae; genus Desulfatitalea. The sequence goes on from JAGTVD010000151.1 coordinate 2,091, forward strand.
ATCTCCAGGCTTCGCAATACGTGAGACTGCGGGGTATCCAGGGCAACAAAGAGAATGAAAGCCTCGCCCTGCTGGTCGATCAGATGCTGCTCGACGGCCAGCACACGGTCATCGGCCACGATGCGGGCCCGGAACGGATGCGGGGCGCGTACCAACAGAAAATGACCGGGGGGCACCATCACCTGGCGCCGCAAATCTTCCGGATAGTGCCACAGGATGGTCCGGGGGGCGCCGCCGGTTGGATCGCTGCAGCGGCAAAACGCTTCCGGATCCGCTTGCAATTCGGCGGCAGCCTGCTCCGCATCGGCAACCTGGTGTAAATCGAACCAGGCGATCACCTCCAGCGCTTTGGCCCGCAGCCGCTGCCGCACAACCGCTGGTGGCGAGCCGCCAGGGTCGCCGGCCAGCGCCGAGCGGAAAGGATCGTCGGCGTCCGCCAGACAGAGTACCTGCCCTGGCGCCAACGCCACTCGGCAGATATTGCGTCCCGCCTTTACCGACTGGGGCGTTTCGCTGAGCAGATCCACCAGGTCTGTCGACA
>JAGTVD010000152.1 GCA_018224505.1 Desulfatitalea sp.
CAGATTCTGGCCACCCTGGCGCAGACCCATGCGGTGCGCGCTATGGACAGCCAACGCACCAGTGCGATTCTGCGCTCCGTGGTTTATAAAAACCCAGATTATCTCAATGTGATCGCGGTGGATCTCCATGGGGAGATCGTCGCATCGGGCCGACCGGTCGAACCGACCAACCTGGCTGACCGCTCGCATTTCCGGCAAGCGTTGAGCGAAAAAAGGTTTGTTGTCGGTGAATATGTCGTCAAGCGTACCACCCCCCGCCAACCGACGATTGCCTTTACTTATCCGGTTCTGAACCAGCAGGAGGAAGTCATCGGTGTGCTGGCCGCCACCCTGGATCTTGATGATTTTGCCAAATTTTTCAATGTCACCGCACTGCCGCTGGACTCCTTCGTGGCGGTCACCGACCGCAACGGCACACGCCTTTTTTATTACCCCCCCAGAGAAGGCACCCATCCCATCGGCCGTCCGATTGTCGGCAAGGTTTGGGAAGCGGTAAAAAATGCCCAGGAGCCGGGGATTACCATCGACCATGGGTCGGATGGTATGCGCCGGATCATGGCCTTCCAGCCGGTGCGCCTTGACGGCGAGGAGGCGCCTTATATCTATATGTGGGCGGGGATCCCCGAGGCCGTGGTGCTGCAGCCCGCCAATCTGATTCTGGCCCGCAACCTGATCCTTGGGGCCCTGGCCGCCGCGCTCGCCTTGACAATCACCTGGCTGGTGGGCGGGAAAACCCTGCTGGCGCCGATCAACCGCTTATTGGCTGTCACGCAGGCCTTTGCCAGCGGTCAATTAAGCAGTCGCAGCAACATACGCAGCGCACCCGGTGAATTGGCAACGCTGGCGGCGGCCTTTGATCGCATGGCCGAGGCGTTGATAGAGGGCCAGGAGCGTTTGCGCACCATTGCCGATTTCACCTACGACTGGGAATATTGGGTCGGACCGGACCGCCGCCTGGTCTGGATGTCGCCTTCCTGCGAACGCTTCACGGGATATGCCGCGGCCGAGTTCCTGGAAAACCACGATCTGATCGAACGGATTGTCCATCCGGAGGACATAGCCCACTTTCAAAAGCACATCATTCAGGAGGGAACCGGCGATAGGGGGGAGCATGTGGATTTCCGGATTGTGCATAAATCCGGGCACACCGTTTGGATGAATCACCATTGCCTGCCCATCCGGCGGCCCGACGGCACCCTGCTGGGACGAAGGGTGAGCAACCGGGACATCACGGACCGCAAGCGAATGGATCAGCAACTGCAGGAGAGCGAATCCAAATTCCGGTCGCTGGTGGAGGGCGCGCCCGAGGGGATCTATGTTCAGGACGACGCCTGCCGCTTTGTCTATGTCAATACGGCGGCGCTGCATCTGTTCGGTGCGCAATCGCCGGATCAATTGGTTGGCATGCCCATATTGGACCGTTTTCACCCTGATGCCCACGAGGACATCTGTGCGCGTATTCGCATGCTGCATATTGAAAAGCGAAAAGTGCCGCGCCGCGAGCGGGTGTGTCTGCGCATGGATGGCGCTCCGGTGCCGGTGGAAATATCCGCGGTGCCCATCGTTTTTGATGGCCAGAACTGGTCCCTGGTGTTTGTGCAGGACATCACCGAGCGCAAACAGACGCAAGCACGGTTGGAGCAGGCCCAGAAGATGGAGGCCATCGGCGCCCTGGCCGGCGGCATCGCCCATGACTTCAACAATTTGCTGTTTCCCATCATGGGGTTATCCGAGTTGCTGCTGGAGGACCTGCCGGCCGGCAGTCCGGAGAGGGAAAATGTGGCCGAAATCCACGCTGCCGGCCAGCGGGCCGGGGACCTGGTCAACCAGATCCTCTCCTTCAGCCGCCAGGCGGAACACAAAAAGGTGCCCATCCGGTTTCAGCAGGTGCTCAAGGAGGTCATCCGGCTGACGCGGGCCACCATTCCGTCCAACATCGCCATGCATGACGACCTCCAGCTCGATTGCGGCCCGATCCTGGCCGACCCCACCAATTTGCACCAGGTGGCCATGAATCTGATTACCAACGCCTATCATGCCGTGGAGCAAAGCAGCGGCAGTATCACGATCACATTTCGGCAAATTCAAATGCCCCAGGCGGATGCGGCGCACACAACCCCGGCGCCCGGTGCCTATGCATTGCTGACGGTGGCGGACACGGGGCATGGCATCCCTGCCAGCGTGATGCCCAGAATCTACGATCCTTACTTTACCACCAAGGCCCAGGGCAAAGGCACCGGACTGGGCCTGGCGGTGGTTTACGGTATCGTACAGGAGCACGGCGGCCATATACGTGTCCGCAGCGAGGTGGGGCAGGGCACGGTATTCGATATCTATCTGCCGCTGCTGCAGCGCGATGAGGGCGCTGGGACGATGGCAAAGGCGGTGGTCCACCCCACCGGCAGCGAACGCCTCTTGCTGGTGGACGATGAAGAGGCGATTGTGCGCATGGAAAAGCAGATGCTCGAACGGCTGGGCTATGAGGTGACAACCCGCACGAGCAGTGTGGATGCGCTGGAAGCCTTCAAGGCCAAACCATCGGCCTATGATCTGGTGATAACGGACATGGCCATGCCCAACATGACCGGTGATGAGCTGTCCCGGCGGCTGATCGCCGTGCGGGCGGATATCCCCGTGATCATCTGTACGGGGTTCAGCGAGAAGATGTCCGCGGCTAAAGCCCACCAAATCGGCATCAAGGGATTCTTGATGAAACCCCTGGTCCGTGGGGATCTCGCCAACATGGTGCGCAAGGTCCTGGACGCGGCACAAAATGAACGCGCCGATTAGCGCGCGCCCCTATTGCGCATACGCATAGGCGACATGTTGGATGCGGCCGCGCCAGTATGGCCTCGGTCCATCGGGAAGCACCCAGGAGACCTCTCCTTGCAGGGGCACAAATGCCATCCCGCAATTCGTTGTCCCAGAACCGACCTTGCCACGGGGTGGCCACCTGCACACCGTCAACATCCCGGTAACGCCCATCGGAGTGCACCTCACGGATCAATCCAAGGGTATCGAAGCCCACCACCAGGGTGTGAGGTGAACGGCCGCCATTGGTCGGTGTCCTCGCCCATGTTAAAGGTGCCGGTATGCGCGACACTGCCGACGGCAATCAACGGCTGACCCGCCTTTAGTACCGCACGAAAATAGCGCTGCACCGGTGCCGGCAGATCCGCGATATCGCGGGGGTCATAGGTCTTGGTGCCGGTCTGCACACGTGCCGCCTGCAACCGGGCATGCAATCGCTTCGTCTCCGCCTGCCAGCGGAGGGTGCCGTAAAAGACCAGCACCGCCATGGCAGCGACCAAGACAGCTACGCTTAATAGCACGAGTTTGAGCACCGATCTCACCTCCGATTCAGCGGGCAATGACAATCCGATCCCATTATCGTTCCTCTGTCAAAGGAACGCAACCTGGCTGCATCACGACCGTATCATTCAATTGACCTTTAGGGAGCATGCCGATATGCTGTTGTCAAGTGCCCATTTACGGATGGACACGGGTCCATCCATCCTGCCGGTCAAACGCGCATTCGGCCTCACTTTACCCTGTGACATGGAGGTGATTTTTTAATGAAATCAATGCAACTCGGCAGGAGCGGCCTGGTGGTGTCGGAGATCGGTTTCGGCGGTATCCCCATCATCCCATTGGACCATACGGTGGCGGTCGGCGTGGTGCGGCACTGCTACGCCAGGGGCGTCACTTTTTTCGATACGGCCAACATGTACCGCAACAGCGAGAAAATGATCGGGGAAGCGCTTGCCGATGTGCGCGACAAGGTGGTCATCGCAACCAAAACCCTCCGGCGGGACAAGGCGGGGGCGCATGAACACATCGAATTGAGTCTGCAGAACCTGAACACCGGTTTCATCGATCTGTATCAGTTCCACAGTGTCAGCAAACACGACGACCTGGATAAAATCCTGGCACCCGGCGGCGCCATGGAAGCTGTGCGTGAGGCTGTGACCGCGGGGAAGATCAGGCACGTGGGCGTGACTTCCCATGCCATCGATGTCGCCCTGAAAGCCTGCCGTAGCGGTCTGTTCGAGACACTGCAATTCCCGTTCAACTTTATCGAGCACGAACCGGCCGGCGAATTGTTCACGGTGGCCCGCGAACAGAAAATGGGCATCATTGCCATGAAACCCCTTGGCGGCGGTCTGCTGCGGAAAGCATCGCTTTGCTTCAAGTTTTTGCAGCAATATCCCGATATAATCCCTATACCCGGCATTTCCAAAACCGCGGAGATAGATGAAATCATTGAACTGTACCATCATCGACAGCCACTTGACGTTCGTGACAAGGCAGACATCGAGGCCATCCGGGCGGAGCTGGGGGACAAGTTCTGCCATCGTTGCGGCTATTGCCAGCCATGCGAGCAAGGGGTTGCCATTACCGATGTGATGATGTTCCGTTCCACGACCAGGCGGATGCCGCCCAGCGTTGCCGCGGCCCTGAGCCGCAAAGCGATGAGCACCGTCGAGCAGTGCACCAGTTGCGGTGAATGTGTGGAAAAATGTCCATACAATTTGGACATTCCGGTGCTGATCAGGGAGCTCCGGGAGATGCATGCCGCAATCGGCCTTCAGGGTGAATAGGAGTGGCAGCGGTTGAATTGCATGCGGGATCTTGGTCAGGGAGGGGCGATGAAAGCGGAACCGCAGGAACCAAGGGCGCTGGCGGCAAAGGACCTGTCGTATAAAACCATTGTGGATGCCTCGCCGGTCGGAATCATCGTGTTCGGCAGCGATGCCCGTGTCATCTATGCCAATACTTTGGCTGAACAGCTGTTCAATCAGTCGATGGGTGCCTACAGCGGCTTGAACTGCGGTGATTTCGTATCCTGCGACAAGCGTCATTCCGCCGTGCAAGGCTGCGGCCACACAGCCGAATGCCCGGCCTGCCCGCTCTATCGTGCCATCCAGGCGGCCCTCGAAGGCAAACTGGACGATGCCGCCATGCAGGGCGAAACCTTACTGACCCGTGAGGCCGGCCAATCTGCCCTCTGGGTGAAATTCAAGACCAATGGGATTGTTAAAGATGACCGGCAAGCGGTTGTTATGGCGATCGATGACATTACCGAGCACAAGCGGGCCGAAGAGGCGTACAAGGAGAATCTGGAGCGTTTCAGGCTCATGTTCATGAATGCCCCCATGCCTTACCAGTCTCTCGACAGCCAGGGTAATTTTATAGATGTCAATCAAACCTTTTTGAATGTTCTCGGCTACTCCCGGGAGGAACTGATCGGCAGAAACTTCGGGGACATTCTGCACCCGGACTGGACGGACCATTTTAAACAGAATTTCCCCAGGTTCAAGGCTATTGGCGAAATCCTGGGGGTTGAATTCGAGATGATGAAAAAGGACGGATCAACCATCCTTGTGTTCTTTAGTGGGAAGATTCAACACGATGCTCAGGGACAGTTCAAACAAACGCACTGCATTTTTCAGGATATCACCGAGCGCAAACGCGTTGAAGCCGCGCTGCGCGACAGCGAAAGATTGCTGCGGGTCGCCGGGCGTCTTGCGCATATGGGGGGCTGGAGCGTGGACCTGGCCGCCAACCGGGTCAAGTGGTCGGATGAGGTCGCAAGGATCCATGGCGTGCCCCCTGGTCTTTCTCCGTCTGTGGAAGAAGCCGTCGATTTTTTTGCGCCTGAATATCGCGAGAAGATCACGCAGGTGGTAAACGCTTGTATCCAGCACGGAACACCCTTCGACGAAGTGATGCAGATCCGCACGACCGCCGGGAAAAGGGTCTGGATCCGCACCATGGGCATG
>JAGTVD010000153.1 GCA_018224505.1 Desulfatitalea sp.
GCATGACCCGTTTTCATGATCTGTTCGCGCTCCTCACTGTCGACGGCCTGATGATCCAGGATCGCCGACTTTGCGTTGGTTCAGTTTACAGCGGTGGCGCGGCAACGTCCACCGCTGTAATCGGTGGGTTAGACAGTGCCTATGATTTCACGCCCTGGGCGATTCGGTCGCCAATTGTCTTGTCGATGTTACGCCAGTATTCGAACACACGCTGCAGCACGGGTTCGGACACGCCGTTTTTGAGATGTCCGACGACATTGGATACCAGCCGGTCGCGCTGCTCGTCGTTCATCACCTTGCGCACCAAAGTGCCTGCCTGGCCGAAATCGTCATCCTCTTTATGCAAGGTATAAGCGGCGCGGATGAACTCGCCGCTGGCGTTCCAGGTCGCAATCTCGGGATAGCGCTCACCGTCGGCCTCCGGGCCACCCTTGGAGTTCGGCGCGTACACGGGGTCGGACACGTTCTGGACCCGCATCGCGCCGTCCTTGCTGTAACTGTGCACCGGCGATTTCGGCCGGTTGACCGGGATCTGCTTGTAGTTGACCCCGAGGCGGGCACGGTGGGCGTCGGCGTAGGAGAAGAGGCGGGCGAGCAGCATCTTGTCCGGGCTGACCCCGATGCCCGGCACAAGGTTGTTCGGCTCGAACGCCGCCTGCTCGATCTCGGTGTGGAAATCGGTCGGGTTACGGTTCAGTGTCAGCCGTCCGACCTCTTTCAACGGATAATCGCCGTGCGGCCACACCTTGGTCAGGTCGAAGGGGTTGAACCGGTAGGTCTCAGCCTCCTTGAAAGGCATGATCTGCATCTTTAGCGTCCAACTGGGGTAATCACCCCGCTTGATCGCCTCGAACAGGTCGCGCCGATGATAGTCGGCGTCAACACCGGCAATCCGGTCGGCCTCCGCCTGCGTGAGAAAGTCGATGCCCTGGTCGGTCTTGAAGTGGTACCTCACCCAAAAGCGCTCACCGTCGGCATTGACCCACATGTACGTGTGGCTCGAGTAACCGTTCATGTGCCTCCAATTCTTCGGAATCCCGCGGTCTCCCATCAACCACGTCACCTGGTGTGCCGATTCGGGCGACAGGGTCCAAAAGTCCCACTGCATGTCATGGTCGCGCAGGCCGTTGTCTGCCCGGCGCTTCTGGGAGCGGATGAAGTGTTGAAACTTCATGGGATCACGCACGAAAAATACCGGCGTGTTGTTCCCCACCATGTCGTAGTTTCCCTCGCTGGTGTAGAATTTCAGCGCAAAGCCACGCGGGTCGCGCCATGTGTCTGGGCTGCCGCGTTCACCGGCCACTGTGGAAAACCGGATCAACGTATCCGTCTTGGTACCCGGCTGGAAGACCGCGGCCTTGGTGTAGGCGCTTACATCCTTGGTTACCTCGAAGTATCCGAAGGCCCCGGAACCTTTCGCGTGGGGCTGGCGCTCCGGAATCTGCTCCCGGTTGAAGTTGGCCATCTGTTCAATGAGGTAGTGGTCTTGCAGCAGGATAGGGCCATCGGGCCCCACGGTGAGCGAAAACTCGTCGCTGGCTACGGGAATTCCGGCATCGGTTGTTGTGGGTTTACGGTCGTCTTTTTTCATAGTGGTACCTCCTTTATTGAAGAAAAATGACAACGATTCAACGCAAAAATCGGTTTGCTACCGGTGGAATAATGTTACGTGGGCCCTGATGGTCTGTTCATGAGCTCTGAGTCGTTCCAGCGAATTTCTGGCTTTGGATCTTTTGATGCGGCCTCTTTTGCCCTTTTTTTCGGGCCGAGCCGGCGCAGGGCACTCACTATCGGCCTGCATTAGCAACGCGGTGTGGTTGATGAACACCACCATAACACAGGTTTTTGAATTCGATCAACTGACCTGCAGCGAAATCATCAATGACAGGTGAACCAGACGCATCAGGGCGCATGCAACAACGATGGCTGTCACAGGATTTCGTTTCGGCGGGTCCTCAAGAAAAAATTCAAACCGGCGCCAAGCGGCCGCGCAACCTTCAGCGGTGCGGCGACCGGAGATGTTCTTCCATCCGGATGATCAGCTTTTCGAGTTCCTTCGAAAGACTCGAGCACCATGGCACGCGTTGCATCCAAAAGGCGTTTAGCTGCGCGTGGCATCGGGCCATTGACGACGTGTTGCGCGCCGCGATCGCTCCTTCAAGACCGGTGAGCAGCGCCAATGCCTGTGCCTCGATGCACTGTTCGTTCAAGGGCATCGCCGCAAGCCGTTCAACGAGTGAACGGATGGCAATAATGATTTCGTTCATGGGCCCCCTTTTATTTTTTTCCGCTACCACAAAACCCAAATCCCACAAAACATCGGTTGACGGCAATTGATGGGTTTCTTATAGTGACTCCCTTGCGCAAACCGCAGATGGCAGTCCAAACATTCGGATGGGATGGTTTCATGAACGCCCGTGGCAATGTCAATATCAGAGTGCTGTTTGCGCTGACCCTGGTACATTTCACCGGCGACTTCTACAGCTCGTTCACCAATCCGCTGTTTCCGCTGTTTGTGGAGAAGCTCGGACTGTCGTTAACCCAAATCGGGGTCATTGCCGGAGTCAACCGGCTGTTGGCGTTTATTGTACAGCCGTCGGCCGGTTATCTGGCCGACCGATATCAAACCCGGCTTTTCATTTTCTGCGGCCTGCTGCTTCCGGTGGTATTTATTCCGCTGTCGGGTGTGGCGCCGGACTTCCGGACCCTGCTGCTGGTCATCGCGTTGGGATCCATCGGGTCCTCCATGTTTCACCCGTCGGTAACCGGGATGGTGCCCCTATATTCAGGCAACAAGACCGGCTTTGCCATGTCGGTTTTTAATACCGGCGGGACGCTGGCGTTCGGCCTTGGCCCGCTGTTCATCACCTGGTATGCGGTGCGCTATGGGCTTGGCGCCGTGCCCTTTACCACCTTCATGGGACTGATTGTCTGTATCTTCCTATTTATCGCCGTACCGGCGCCCCAAAGCGAAGGCCTGCGCCGCCTGGGGTTTTTCAGATCCATCAAAGAGAGTTTGGGCGGTGTCTGGAAAAGTGTCTTCTTCATATGGCTGGTGATGGTGCTGCGGGCCATCACCGGTCAATCCTTCTTGACCTTTATGCCGTTGTTTTATGTGCAAAAGGGCTTTTCCGTGGTCTCGGCCGGCGGCATTTTCGCCCTCTTTACCGTGGCGGGGACGGTCAGTGGTCTGATCGCCGGCCTCTGGTCCGATCGCATTGGATTCAAGCCGGTTTTTATTTTCTTCCATTTGTTAATGACGCCGATGCTGCTGCTTTTCTTGCAATTGGAAGGCCGCTGGGTTTACCTGGGCGCGGTGCTGGCCGGCGGCGTTGTCCTGTCCACCCTGCCCATCGGCGTTGCCATGGCCCAGACTCTGGCCCCCAAGGGACGATCCATGGTGGCCAGCCTGATGATGGGGCTGGCCTTTGGCCTGGGGGGTATCATTTCACC
>JAGTVD010000154.1 GCA_018224505.1 Desulfatitalea sp.
CGGACTTTCCGATGCCGCCGATGATCACGCGTCCCGTGCAATCGCAAATCATATTGACCAGTTGGGCGAAGCGATGGTCGAGCCGGTGGCTCATTTGAAGGATGCTGTCGGCTTCCAGCCGCAATACAGCTGCTGCCTCGGTGATGACTTGCTGATCGTTGCCGTGTGTCATTGGAAATCCATATGTTTCAATCGTCGACGATACATGCAAGCGTCGACGCGAGCTGAGTTCATTTCCAAAAACCGTTTGAAATAAAGCGCCGGTTGGCGCATAATGATTGCAACCTGTTATAATAGAACAACTCTATTATACATGCAAGGGCTTCGATCAAGCCTTTCTTATTTATTTCGCTTGACAAGACCGATCGGCTCGCATATACGGCGTTTAACCAAAATCAAAAATGGCCGGCAAGCCATGCGCTGGCTGTTTTTTTTGGCATTCTTTCGAAGGGAGGTGAAAACCCATGATTTGTGAAACCATCCGCAAGGGTTCCGAATGTGTATTTATGACCGCTAAAGGTTGCGCATACAACGGCGGCCTCTGCCGCGAGATCGTTGAATCTTGCCAGGGATGTGGACGTGCCACCCAGATTGATTCGGGCTGGTATTGCGCCACGTGCCCGGAGCCGGCCATCAAATGGAAAACCGGTAACTGCAATTTGGCCACGCATATCGCCGCTACGGTGACCGCCCAGGCCAAAATCAACCCGATCAAAGCATCCAAACGAGGGAACCGGTGAAGCAATAGACCGCCAAAAGCCGAACCCCATCCTGATAACAGGATGGGGTTTTCTTTTCTGGGCTATCCATTGATTAATCTATCAGCGTAATTGCATGGAATCGGCGCATCGCCGCCTTTTCCAAAGGAGGATGTGACCCATGAATCCACTTGCCCGAGAGTTAAATGAGGTGATCTCCCGGGGTAATCCCGCCATCGAGGCCATGTTGTCCCAAGTGGGGCGACAACTCTTTTTCCCAAAAGGCATTTTGAGCCAGAGCGCCGAGGCCAAGGAAAAAGCGCACCGCATCAATGCCACCATCGGTATCGCCAAGGAGGCCGGCCACACCATGTGTTTCGGCAGTGTCATGGACAACCTGCAGGGGATTCGCGCCAGTCAATCATTGACTTACGCGCCTTCGTTCGGGCTGCCGGGGTTGCGGCAACGCTGGCGGGATGATCTTTATGTCAAGAACCCTTCCCTGGTTGGCCAAACCGTCAGCCTGCCGGTGGTGACCTGCGGTATCACCCATGCCATCAGTATTTTTGCCGATGTGTGGCTCGACCCCGGCGATGTGGTGTTACTGCCCGATATGATGTGGGGCAACTACAACATGATCATGAACGTGCGCGGAGGCGCCCGCCTGAGCCACTATGCACTGTTCAACGAGCGCGGCGGATTCAACCTGGAAGCCTTTGAAGCCGCTGTCACCCGGGAAGCCCAGGCCAACCCGAAGATCACCGTGCTGCTCAATTGCCCCCAGAACCCGACCGGGTATACCATCTCGGCGGCCGAAGGCGATGCCATCGCCGCCATTCTGACGCGCATTGCCGAAAAGGGTACCCACGTCATGGTGGTGCTGGATGATGCCTACTTCGGTCTTTTTTACGAGAAGGAGACACTCAAGGAGTCGCTGTTTGCCAGGTTGTGCGGCCGGCACCGGAATCTACTGGCGATAAAACTGGATGGCGGCACCAAGGAGTATTTCATTTGGGGTCTGCGCATCGGTTTCATCACCTACGGGCTGCAGTGCAATGGCGATGCCGCGCCGTTGTACGAGGCATTGGAAAAGAAGACGGCAGGCTGTGTGCGCGGCAACATCTCCAACGCCTCTCACCTGAGCCAGACCCTCTTGCTGCACGCCATGGAGGATCCGCGAATTGCCATGGAGAAGCAGGAGAAATTCGATATCCTCAAAGGGCGCGCCCTGAAAGTCAAGGCGGTGCTGGCCGATGACAAGTATAACGCCGCCTGGGACGTCTACCCCTTCAATTCAGGCTATTTCATGTGCCTCAAGCTCAAAACGGTGGAAGCCGAACCGTTGCGGGTCCATCTGTTGGAAAAGTATGGTGTGGGGCTGATCGCGCTTGGCAAACACGATTTGCGGGTGGCCTTTTCATGTATCGAGGCCGATCAGGTTCAGGAACTGTTCGATACCGTATTGCAGGGGATTGCCGATCTGACTGGTGGGCAGCTGGGTTAGAATAGGTGGGTCGGCAGGGCAAAATGTCAAATGCCAAACGAAGGTGTGCCATTGGTTTCATCAACATGGCGGCCTTCTTTTGGCATTTTTGTCCCCTGGTGTGTCCGCAGGGAAAGTTACCAGAACTTCAAATTGAACCGCCCTCTGGCCTTGATCAGCTCATCTGTGGTTGCCCGCAGCCTTTTGGCCAGAATTTCGGACATGAGCCGGTAGAACACATACCCGAAGGTCGCTTTTTCATTGCCGGTGAGCTTTTCCAGGTAAAAAATATCGGTGGCCAGGCACACCGTATCGGTGATGGCATGGGCCGAGGCCGAACGGCGCGAGCTGTGAACAGCACCCATTTCGCCGAGGATCTCGCCTTTGCGCGACAGAACAGCCACCTCCTTGCCGCCCTTGCTGATTCGGATCTGGCCGTACATCAAAAAATAGAGCCAAGTGTCCGATTGGCCTTCGCAGACAATACACTCGCCGGCTTTGTATTTGCGGATCTTGCTCATCTCGAGCAAATTGTTCAACTCCTGGTCGTCGAACGGCTCAAGTACCGGCATGCCTTTCAGGTTTTCTATATTGACGCTGTTGCTGTCCAGAAAAGTGGTTTCGAGCATTGTCTTCCCCTCGGGTAGATAAATGGTGAACGGTTTTCCGGTACTCAATTTTCCGACAACTACATTAAGCAAAATAAATGCCAGGAACCGTTCGACACTGGGGAAATATTCGCCATCGAGGCATTGGACGCGCATTCGCAATCCAGCGGGCAATCGATTAGCGAGGGCACTCGCAACGGCCCCGCCGACGATGATGAAAGCAATCGCGGTAAGCGGATCCGTGTGTGATCAATTGTGTTCGGAGTGTCTACAAAAGTGGACGCCTGGACAACCAGTACCAGGCGGTGGCAGCGCCGCCTTCTTCACCG
>JAGTVD010000155.1 GCA_018224505.1 Desulfatitalea sp.
ACCCACTGCCGGCAAAATGATAACCAGCAATAGCATGAGAAGGCATCCAAACAGTAACCCCATGGAATGCTTCATTCCGCACCTCCTTCCTGCCCCGATCAATTCGCAGTTATCAGCGCAGTTAAATAGCGACGCGCCTCAACAGTTGCGCGTTAACCGCCACAATCACCGTGCTGACCGACATCAACACCGCGCCCACCGCCGGCACCAGGATAATACCAGCCCAGGCCAGTACCCCCGCCGCAAGCGGTATGGCCACGACATTGTAGCCGGCCGCCCACCAAAGATTCTGAACCATTTTGCGATAGGTGGCGCGGCTGAGGTTCACGATGCGCGGAACATCCCTGGGATCGTTACGGACGAGCACCACGTCGCCGGCCTCCACCGCCACATCGGTCCCCGCGCCGATGGCGATACCGACATCGGCCGTCACCAGCGCGGGGGCGTCATTCACACCGTCTCCGACCATCGCCACCCGTTTGCCCTGACGTTGCAGATCCTTGATCTTTTCCGCCTTGTCCGCCGGCAGCACCTCCGCGAACACGGTATCGATGCCAAGAGCAGCGGCCACCCCATCGGCCACCGCTCGCGAATCACCGGTGAGCATGGCCACGGTGATACCTTCCCGCTGCAGACGTTCCACCGCCTCTCGGGATTCGGGACGAATGGCGTCGGCGATGGCGAACGCCGCCAGCACACGACGGCCCTCGATGAGGTAAACAGCGGCTTGACCGCTTTGCCCGAAACGATCGGCCGCCGCCCGCAGTGTGTCGGGCGCCTCGATGCTCAGCGATCGCAACAGGGCCGGACCACCGACCTGCAGTTCACGCCCCTCCACCGAGGCACGCACCCCTTGCCCGGGTATGGCTTCAAATTCTTCGGCGACAGGGATACGGAAGTCTTGCTCCCCGGCACTGGCCAGCAGCGCCCTGGCAATGGGGTGCTCCGAGTCACGCTCCACGGCCGCCGCCATACGCAAGGCTTCGTCCGGGGCAATTTCATTGGATACCGCCGTGTCAACCACACGATGTTCTCCCAGGGTCAATGTCCCGGTCTTGTCGAAGACCACGATATCAAGGTTGCGCGCCTCCTCCAGCCCCCGCCGATCCCGCACCAGCAAACCGCCGCGGGCCCCCAGGGTTGTGGAAATAGCCACCACCAGAGGCACGGCAAGTCCCAGGGCGTGCGGACAGGCGATCACCAGAACCGTTACCGTACGGCTGATGGTAAAATCCAAAGAGGCGCCCAGTGCCAGCCAGACCACAAAGGTGACACCCGCCGCGCCAATGGCCACCACCGTGAGGAACAGCGCGGCCCTGTCGGCCAGGGCCTGGGCCCGCGAACGGGATGCCTGGGCCTGGGACACCAGGCGCATGATTCCGGCCAAGGCTGTTTTATCACCCGTGCCCTGCACCGCCACACGCAAGGAACCCTGCCCGTTAACCGTTCCGGCGATGACCTTGTCTCCCGGCCCCTTGCCGGCGGGGCGCGACTCGCCGGTGATCATGGCTTCATTGACAGCGCTGTTGCCGGATTGAACGATGCCGTCGGCAGGGATACCCGCCCCCGGACGCACCAGCACAAGGTCGCCTTCCCGCAACCGGTCGATGGGGATCTCTTCGGTGCGATCGTCGTCCAGCAGCCGCACCGCCATGTCCGGCAGCATTTTGGCCAGTTCGTTCAGGGCGCCCTGGGCCTGGAAGATCGAACGCATCTCAATCCAGTGCCCCAGAAGCATAATCGTCACCAAAGTCGCCAACTCCCACCAAAGGGCGTGTCCCGGAAAGCCCAATGTGGTCGCCACGCTGTAAACAAAGGCCACGCTGATGGCCAACGCGATCAGGGTCATCATTCCCGGCAGGCGATCCGCCAGCTCCCGCACCGCCCCCTGCAGAAACACCCAGCCACCGTAGATGAAGACGATGGTACCGAAAACGGCCGGTATCAGATCGGACCCCGGAAACACCGGCGCCCGATAGTTGAACCATGCCTGGAGCATCGGTTCCCAGACCAGCGCGGGCACCATCAACACCAGGCAGACCCAAAACTTTGAACGAAACATCTCCGTATTGTGGCCGGCGTGCTTGTCGTGGCCTGCATGTTCATCTTGGCCGTGTTTTCCATGGCCTCCCGTACCCGCTGCACCTCGACCGTCCGCGGCCTCCCCGCCGCCGGGTTGATCCCCGGTGCGGTGCAAGCCTTGCGCGCCCGGACCGGGGCTGTCCGGTGAATGATCGCCGTGCGAATGGTACTCATGATTTCGAGGATAGTGTTTTCCCTTCATCACAGACTCCTTTTAACCAGAGACGGCTTGTCTCTGGTCAGCGATCTCCGGTATGTCCCGGCTCGCGCGGCCGGCCCACCGGCCGGGGGGCCTCGCCTTGCAGTCGCCGGGCCACGGTCCCTTCCGGGTGGCGATACCAGCCGGGGTCGGTATAGTCCCCGGGCCGCTGGTGGTTTCGGATCTTGACGATGGTGAACATGCCGCCCATCTCGATGGGCCCGAAAGGCCCCTCGCCCATCATCATGGGCAGCGTGTTGTCCGGCAGCGGCATGTGCCCCACTGCGGTGTGGGCGGCATGCTCGGCCATGCCGGTTTCGCCCATGGCCATGTAGCCGGGGATGTGACGGCGGATGCGCCGGGCGATGTCATCGTGGGGGACACCCAGCATGTTGGCCACCTCATGGCCCATGGCATTCATGGTGTGGTGGGTCTTGTGGCAATGCAGGGCCCAATCCCCGGGGGCATCGGCCACGAACTCGCCCACGCGGATATTGCCCACCGGCACAAGCATCGATGTCTCTTTGTAGCGGGCCGAAGGGGGGATCCAGCCGGCATCGGTGCCGCTTACCTCGAAAGCCGTGCCGTGGATGTGAATGGGGTGTTCATGCATGGAGAGATTGGCGATGCGAATGCGCATTCGCTCCCCGGTACGGGCCACCAGCGGGTCGATGCCCGGAAACACGCGGCTGTTGAAAGTCCACATGTTGAAATCGGTCATCACCGACGGGTCCGGCGTGCCGGTGCCGGGATGGACGGCGAAATTGTGCAGGATGAAGCAGTAGTCGCGGTGGACCCGGACCGTTTCGGGCCGTCGGGGGTGGACGATGAACATCCCGTACATGCCTAATGCCATCTGCACCATTTCATCGGCGTGGGGGTGATACATGAAGGTGCCGTTCTGGCGCAGCGTGAATTCGTATACGTATGTTTCCCCCGGCCGGATATGCGGTTGGGTCAACCCGCCGACCCCGTCCATGCCATTGGGCAAGAAGATGCCATGCCAATGGATGGTGGTGTGTTCGGGCAGCCCGTTGGTGACCAGAATGCGGATGCGGTCCCCTTCCACGGCCTCGATGGTCGGCCCCGGCGTGGTGCCGTTGTATCCCCAGCAATTGACCACCATGCCGGGCGCGAACTCCCGTTGGACCGGTTCGGCGACCAGATGGAACTCCTTGACGCCGTTGTCCATCCGCCACGGCAAGGTCCAACCGTTCAAGGTCACCACGGGGGTGTAGGCGGCGCCTCCGGGGGGTGCCAGAGGCGGATGGGTAGCCGCCGAAGCCCGTTCCGCGGCGCTGGCATCACGCAACACCATGCCGACGGCCCCGCCGGCGAACATCCACGCGCCGGTTCTCAACAGCTCTCTGCGGGTCATCATTGTCCAGTCCCTCCTTGATCATGGCCGAGGTGCCCGTTGCCCGCGGGGCGTGGGTCGGTGTGGTGCTCGGCGGCGGCACCGGCCAACGGTCGCGGCAACGCCGCACCCAGGCCGCGCTCCAGATCGATCCACGCATGCCAGAAATCGCGAGTAGCGGCCACAAAGTCGCGCAGGGCGCCGATTTGCATCTGCTTGGCCTCCAGCAGTGCATACACATCCACCAACATGCCGTTGTACAGGCGCAGGGTTTCCGCCAGCACGCGGTCCGCCAGCGGCAGAATTCGCTGGCGATAGAGGCCCACCGCGGAATGGGAGGCGGCCAACCGGGCAACGGCGGCGCGCACCTCGGCCCGCACATCGATGGCCAGTTGGGCATATCGGTGTTCAGCCTCCGCCCGTTGGGCCTCCAAAGCGGCGATGCGGCCCTGGCTGCGATTGAAAACCGGCAGACCGAACTCCACCCCCGGGCCCCTGGAGTAGTTGCCCGATTCGTCGCGCTTCAGGCGGAAGCTGATGCCGAGCAGGGAAAGCCACCGCGTCTGGCGGGCCAGCGCCACCGCCATCTGGACCGCCTGCAGCTCCGCCTTGCGCGCTGCCAGATCCAGCCGCAGCGTCAAGGCCTGCTGTTCCAGCGGGTCGCGCCCCGGCAAGACCGGGGGCGGATCGGGCCATCCGGACGGCAGTTCCCATTGCGTATCGGCGCCCCGGACCCCCAACAGACGGTTCAGCGTTTCGCGTCCCGCCGTGTATTGCGCTTCCGCCCGCTGCGCCGCGATGGTCATCCGCGCCAGCATCGATTGGTGCACGGCCTGTTCCCGCGTCCCCAATGTACCGGCGGCGTGTTGCCGGTCGGCCAGCGCCGCGGCGGCATCGGCCAGTTCCAGAGAGTCGCGATACAAATCCATGGCTTGACGGTCGGCCAACAGGGCAAAATAGGTGTGCTTGACATCTGCGGCCAGGTCCAGAACGGCGTCGGCCACCGCCAGTCGGGTGCGCTCGAGTTGCACCACGGCCATTTTCCGGCGCGCCGCCAGGGTAAACAGGTCCAGGAAGTTGGCCAACAGGGCGTATTCGACCTCGGTGCCGCCGCTGCCGGACAGCAAGGAGACGGCGAAGACGGGATTGTCCAGCAGCCCGGCCTGCACCATATCACCACGGGCAATCTCCAGGCGGCTCAACAGCGCCCTCAGATCGCGGTTGTTGAGCAGGGCGATGCCCACCGCCCGCTCGACCGTCAGCGACGCCCCGAGCAGTTGTTCCACCCGCTCGCGCACGGCCTGGTCGTCGGGGGTGGCCACGGACCACCCGGTCGGCTGGGCCAAATGGTCCGCGACCGTCTGGCCGACCTGCCCCTGGAGACGCTCCGCACTGATGGTGGTGCAAGCGGCGATCAGCGGCAGGCACGCCAGGACGGCCAGGCGGATGGGCAGCCAAGAACCAATCATCTTTTCATCTTTCGTTCAATGCGGGTGATCACATACTCCCCATCGATCCGCATCAGATCGAAGGCAATTTCGTCGCCTTCCGCCACCGCCTTGATCAGCTCCGGATCGGTAACCTTCAGTACCATGACCATTCCGGGCCAACGCAGCGATTCAATGGGGTCGTGCTCCACCCGGATTGTTGATGCGGCGGGGTCCACCGCTTCGACGATCCCATGCCCCTGGTACACCTCGGTGGGGTCGGGCGCGGCGCGATCGCCCTTATGGCCGTGGTTTGCGGCCCATAGCGGCGCCGGTATCCAGAAGACGATCAGCAGAACGCTCAGCAGGATGATTAGATTCCTTGTCATTTTTAGGCTCCTTTCTGTGGCAGATGGCCGTCACGTCACGGCCGAACAACCGGTAATGCGAAGATTTTACGCAGTGCGGTCGGCCGACCTGCCCTGCAACCAAATCTCAAGCCACCGGACCTGGCGGCTGTGGTGTCG
>JAGTVD010000156.1 GCA_018224505.1 Desulfatitalea sp.
ACGTCCTTGCCTTCGCCTTTCATGAAATCGGACAAGGGCACCACGTAACCGTAGCGGGCGTGGGTGCCGATCAAGTCGGAATCGTTGATCCAGCCGTCGTAGATATTCTGGCCCGACGCCCACTGGGTCTGCAGCTTCTCGATGACGTCCCCTTCCTGGATCAGGTCGAACGAAACCTTGATGCCGGTGATTTCCTCGAACGCCTTGGTCAGGACCTTGGCTTCGTATTCATGGGTCGGAATGGTTTCGGAGACCACCTTGATGTTCATCCCTTTGAACGGCTTGGCCGCATTGATGAACCACTCCATCTCCTTGAGCTGTTCTTCCTTGGTCAGGGTCGACGGTTGAAATTCCGTTTCGACCCATCGCTTCGCGGCTGCCATGTCCGCCAGGGCCGGGCCGGCCGTCAGGGCGAACAGGACCGTCAACGCAACGCCAAGAAGCATCACCTTTCTCATTTGGACTTTCATGGAGCTCCTCCTTTTCGCCTTCAGGGGTGGGATGGTTTTGTCGGACGGCATCGCCGGCGTGAAGGCTTGGTCGCCGGGTTAATCAAGAAACCGCGTCCGGGTTGGGTGGACACTATCTATGGGTGTCGATGCGCTGCTCCTTTCTCCTCCGCGCGGGTGGGAGGTTGATGATTGGACGATGACGACCACCGGTGACCCGCTGCCTCAACCCCAGCGCATGACGATGAAGAGCCATAGCGCCGAGATGGGCAGCGCGATCCACAAATTAAGGTCCGTTAAACCGAGCCAGGCCAGATGAATGTAGGCGGTGCCCAGCAGCCCGACGAAAAAACGCGTTCCCCGGGTGGTGGGGATTCTGAGGAATCCACGTCTTTCGACGGTCGGCGACACCAGCTCCCAGACGAGCATGCCCATGATCATCAGGAAGATGGTGATGAAAAAGATGGCCGTCGGCACCGTCCAGTACATCCATTCGAGATCCATTTTGACCTCTCCCTATACCCGTCCGAGTGCAAACCCCTTGGCCAGGTGGTTGCGGACAAACCAGATGACCAGGGCGCCCGGCACGATGGTGAGAATGCCGTTGGCCGCCAGCAATCCCCAATCCAGGCCGGTGGCGCTGATGGTGCGCGTCATGGTGGCCACGATCGGTTTGGCCGCGGTTACTGTCAGGGTTCGGGCAAACAGCAGTTCGACCCAACTGAACATGAAACAGAAAAAGGCGGTCACCCCCACGCCGGCCCGGATCAACGGGATGAAGATGGTGATGAAAAAGCGCGGGAAGCTGTAGCCGTCGATAAAAGCCGTTTCATCGATTTCCTTGGGAATGCCGGACATGAAGCCTTCCAGGATCCACACCGCCAGGGGCACGTTGAAAAGGCAGTGGGCCAGGGCCACGGCGATGTGGGTGTCGATCAGATTGAATGTGGAGTAGAGCTGAAAGTAGGGCAGCAGAAAGACGGCCGGGGGGGCCATGCGGTTGGTCAGCAGCCAGAAGAACATCTGCCCGTCGCCCAGAAAACGGTATCGCGAAAAGGCGTAGGCCGCGGGCAGGGCGCACGCCAGGGAGATCACGGTGTTGATGGTCACGTAGATGATGGCGTTGACATATCCCATGTACCAACTGGGGTCGGTGAAGACTTTGACGTAGTTGCCGAAGGTGATGCCGGACGGGTAGAGGGAGAAGGTGCTGAGAATGTCGGCGTTGTTGCGCAGCGACATGTTGAGCATCCAGTAAATGGGCACCGCGATGAGGGCGAAGTAAAGGATCAGGCCGATTGTGCGCTTGCGGATTCTCATGATATCTTTTCTCCTCGTCCGACATTGAGCAGGGCTTGATAGAAAATAAAGCTGAAAAGCAGCACGATGAGAAAATAGATCAGCGAAAAGGCGGCCGCCGGCCCCAGGTCGAACTGCCCGGTGGCCAGCTTGACCAGATAGATGGAAAGGAATGTCGTGGTGTTGCCCGGTCCGCCGCCGGTGAGCGCGAACGGCTCGGCATAGATCAAAAAGCTGTCCATCCAGCGGAGCAGTACGGCGATGGTCAGCACGCCGCGCATTTTGGGCAGCTGGATATAACGGAACACCGCCCAGGCCGATGCGCCGTCGATTCTGGCGGCCTGGTAATAGGCCTCGGGAATGGCCCGCAGTCCGGCATAACACAACAGCGCCACCAGCGGCGTCCAGTGCCATACTTCCATGGCCATCAGGGTGATCCAGGCGTAAATCGGCCGTGCCGTGTGGTCGAAGGGCACATCGAGCAGATTCAGGCTGTTGATCCAGACACCGAACAGGCCGATATCGGGGCGGGTGAAGATGATCCAGATGGTGCCGATCACGTTCCATGGGATCAGCAGCGGTATGGCAAGCGTCACCAGGCTGGCCGACACGCCCCAGCCCTTTTTCGGCATGGCCAGGGCGATGAGGATGCCCAGCGGAATTTCAATGAGCAGCACCAGGCCCGAAAAGAGGAACTGGCGCCCCAACGCGTCATGCAGGCGCGTGTCGGTCAACATCTCCTTGTACCACTCGGTTCCCACGAAGACGGCATTGCCGGGCCCGAAAATATCCTGGAGCGAGTAGTTGACCACGGTCATCAGGGGGATGATGGCGCTGAAGGCCACCACCACGAAAACCGGCAGCACCAGATACCACGCCCGATTGTCTTCCCATTTTTCCATCATCATCCCACCAGCCTTTCGTCGGCGAACATCCGGGTCCATGCGGGCGGGAAGCGCAGCCAGGCCTTTTCAGAGGGGACCGGCTGTGCTTCGGGGATTCTGGCCACCACCGTCTGGCCGCCGAGGGCCGTCGTGACGATTTTGGCGTTGCCCTGGTCTTCGATGAGCCGGACCGCCACCGGGACCCCGCCGGCCACCGGTTGGTTGTGCACTTCCAGGTGCATGGGGCGAATTCCCAATTCCAGGCGGCCCCTGGCCCGGCGGCCCTGCTCGGCGGTCCGCGGGTCCAGTGCGATGGCCGCGCCGTTCACATGGGCCATATTGCCTTCCAACCGGCACTCCAGAAAGTTCATGCCCGGGCTGCCGATGAAGTAACCGACGAATTTGTGTTTGGGTTTTTCGACAAGTGCTTCGGGAGTGCCCACCTGGACCACTTCGCCTTCGTACATTACCACGATGGTGTCGGCGAAAGTCATGGCCTCCACCTGGTCGTGGGTCACATAGATCATGGTCGTGCCGGCCCGTTCGTGGATCTCCTTGAGCTTGCGGCGCAGCTGCCACTTCAGGTGGGGATCGATGACCGTCAGCGGTTCGTCGAACAGAATGGCGGCCACATCGCTGCGCACCAGACCCCGACCCAGGGATATCTTCTGTTTGGCATCGGCGGTCAGCCCGGCGGCCTTTTTGTTGAGCACGGCCGCCAGATCCAGCATGTCGGCCACCTCCCTGACCCGTTCGCGGATAAGGTCGGGGGCCACGCCGCGGTTGCGCAGCGGAAAGGCCAGGTTTTCGGCCACGGTCATGGTGTCGTAGAGTACAGGGAATTGAAACACCTGGGCGATGTTGCGTTTTTCCGGCGGCAGGGCGGTCACATCCAGGCCGTCGTACAGCACCTGTCCCTGACTCGGTGCGAGCAGGCCCGAGATGATGTTGAGCAGGGTGGTTTTGCCGCACCCGGACGGTCCCAGCAGCGCATAGGCGCCCCCGTC
This sequence comes from Desulfatitalea sp., assembly GCA_018224505.1. GTDB lineage: Bacteria > Desulfobacterota > Desulfobacteria > Desulfobacterales > Desulfosarcinaceae > Desulfatitalea. Next base: position 3,640 of record JAGTVD010000156.1, read on the forward strand.
TTCCCAGGTGATGTGGATCCGCTTCAGGGCGTACTCTTCCAGGGTCTGAGTTTTGGGAAGATAGCTGTGCGCCACCTCCGCCATGTCGATGCGCGCCATGGAAGCACTCCTTTTGGTAGCAACTCACCCCGTGTCAGACGCTGCAGGCGCGATCGGGCGCCGCCGCCAGGCGGCCCGCAGCATCGTAGACGAAAAAATGGCAGGGATTGACGTAGATCGGGATCTCCCGGCCGATTTTCAGTTGATGGACCCCGTCGTTCTGCACCACCAGTTTGTGGTCGCCGTAGGCCACATGGATAAAGGTTTCCGATCCGTTGATTTCGCTCAGTTCCACCACCGCCCGGATTTCGATGTCCGCGGGTGTGGACGGCGCGGCAAAAAGGTGGTTGCAGCGCACGCCGAAGGCATATTCTCCCTCCGGCAGACCGGTGATGTGTCCGCCGAGCGGCAATCGGATGTGTTTGCCGAGCCACGCCTGACCGTTGTGCACCTTGCCCGGGATGAAATTGATCGGCGGATCGGAAAAGATCTCCGCCACCCGGGTGGTGGCCGGTTTATGATAAACCTGGGCCGTGGGGCCGGACTGCAGGATACGGCCTTCGTCCATCACCACGATATGCCCCCCCAGCATCAGCGCCTCGGCCGGTTCGGTGGTGGTGTAGACCACGATGGCCGCGCGCTGCTCGAAGATCTGCTGCAGTTCAACGCGCAGCTCTTCGCGCAGTTTATAGTCCAGGTTGACCAGCGGCTCGTCCAGCAGCAGCAACTGACTCTCCTTGACCAGCGCCCGGGCGATGGCCGTTCGCTGCTGCTGGCCGCCCGACAGTTCGGACGGCAAACGGTCGAGCAGATTGTCGATGCGCAGCATGGCGGCGGTGCGGCGGACCTTGTGATCGATGTCTGACTTGGGGATGCCGGCCAGCTTGAGCGGCGAGGCGATATTGTCGAAGACGGTCAGGGAAGGGTAGTTGATGAACTGCTGGTACACCATGGCCACGCTGCGCTTGCGCACCGTGGTGCCGGTGACGTCCTGGCCGTCGACCATGATCCGCCCGCGGGTCGGCTTGTCCAGGCCCGTGATGATGCGCAGCAGCGATGTTTTGCCGGCCAGGGTCCGGCCCAGGATGACATTGCGCGATCCCGTGGCGAACTCGAGTTGGATCTCTTTCAGGTGGATTTCCCGGCCGACAAGCTTGTCGACCTGTTCAAGCATCAGCCCCATTGCCGGCTCCCCGATGGGTTCATACCGCGATTCGGTATATGCTGCCAATTTCTATCCGACATCTCGGATAAAGCGGAACATTGGCCATTGTGCTTGGGAAGGAACAATTCATCTATAGCAAGGTCGTTCAAGTTTCGCAAGTGAAAAAAGAGAACGTTCAAGGTTGAAAAACAATCAACTTATGATCACATGCGAATCACATAGAAAGCAGAACCTTCACCCCGACTCGCTGACGATCAACCGAACTTTTGCGGCGGCGATGATTTCCACCAGCGGCGGCGGCGGCGGCTGATCGGTGAACAAGGTGTGGATCTCGGAGATGCTGCCCAGGCGGACCATGGCATTGCGGCCGAACTTGGTATGATCGGCCGCTAAAAAGACTTTGCGGGAATTGTCGATGATGGCCCGTGCGGCCCGGACTTCGCGGTAGTCGAAATCGAGCAGGGTGCCGTCCAGATCGATTCCGCTGATGCCGATGATGCCGTAATCCACTTTGAACTGCTGGATGAAATCGATGGTGGCTTCGCCGATCAGGCCTCCGTCGCGGTGGCGGACCAGGCCGCCGGCGACGATCACTTCGAAATTTTCGTTGGACGAAAGCGTGCTGGCCACATTGAGGTTGTTGGTGATGATCCGCAGCCGTTTGTGATGGACGAGCGCCTGGGCGATGGCTTCGGTGGTGGTGCCGATATTGATGAAAAGCGAGGCGTGGTCCGGAATCTGCTCGGCAACCCGCCGGGCGATCCACCGCTTTTCCTGGAAACAAAGAATCTTGCGCTCTTTGTAGGCCACGTTTTCCGTGCTCGAGGCCATCCCGGCGCCCCCGTGGAAGCGTTGAATATCGCCGGTTTTGCTCAGCGTGTTGATATCCCGGCGAATGGTCTGGGGGGTGACGCCGAATTGGCGGGCGAGTTGCTCGATGGTCACAAAACCATTGGATTGAACCCATCGTTTGATTTGGATGTGGCGGTCGCCCGGGTTCAGTCGATTGGCGCAGCCCGGCCCCTGATCTTTCCCATCGGGGCTTGTTGCGGGGTTTGGTTGGGTGGGGGTGTCAGCGCTGCGGTGCGTCATCGGGCCTCCGTCTGTTTTCCGCGTGGGATCTGAGAATGTAACAAAATGATCATAAAATTTTCAATAACGAATATAAAAAGATGACATGCGCTCGGATTTTTGGTAGATGTTCATTATATGGCATGTCCGGTCAGATGCTACGACAATGGGAAAGAAGTAGCACCGAGGCGGTTCATTCACAAGTAAAAACCCTTTGTGTTCAAGCTGTGACCGTTGTGGCGGGTGCATTCGAACGAAAGGGAACCTTTCCGATGCAAACCCAAGTGCTGATCATCGGTGCGGGTGTCACCGGTGCGGGGCTGGCACGTGACCTGGCCATGCGCGGGGTCGCCAGTATCGTTGTCGAAAAACAGGATGTCAACGCCGGCGCCTCGGGCGGCAATCATGGTCTTTTGCACAGCGGTGCCCGCTACATTGCTTCCGACCCCGCCGCCGCCGCCGAATGTCATCTCGAAAATCAAATCCTGAAACGCGTCGCAGCGCACTGCATCGAAGTCACCGGCGGCCTGTTTGTGGCGGTGGCCGGTGACGACGAAAAATATGTCGCCGACTTCGCCGATGCCTGCCGCCGGTGCCACATTCCCACACAGCCGCTGAATCCCAAGGATGTCCGTGAGATGGCGCCGGTGCTCTCCGATCGTGTCATCGCCGCCTATGGCGTGGACGATGCCACCGTCGACCCATTCAAACTCTCCCTGGATAATCTGGCCGACGCTCTGCAGCGGGGCAGCCGCCTGTTGCGTCACCGTCGGGTCATCGGTTTCGATGTCGGCGGCGGGCGTGTTTGCCGGACGATGGTGCGGGACGACTTCACCGGGCGCACGGACACCATCGAAGCCGAGGTGGTGGTCAATGCGGCCGGCGCCTGGGCGGGCGTGGTCGCCGGACTGGCCGGTGCGTCCGTGCCGATGCGCTTTTCCAAGGGAAGCCTTCTGGTCACCCAGAGCCGGTTGACCGAACGGGTGGTCAACCGTCTGCGCATGCCCACGGACGGCGATATCCTGGTGCCGGGCGGCACTGTCTCCATCCTGGGCACCACGTCGGAGCGCGTGGACTCGCCCGATGCCATCTATCCGGAAATCAACGAGGTGGATGCCATCATCGACCAGGGGGCCGCCATGATCCCCCAACTGGCAACCACCCGCTACATCCGCGCCTATTGCGGCGTGCGCCCGCTGATGGGCGGCGAACGCGCAGACCCGGGCACGGACGACCGCACGGTCAGCCGCGGTTTCGTGCTGATCGACCACGACTGGGAACCGGAGCGCTTGTCCAACTTGATCACCATCACCGGCGGCAAACTGACCACCTATCGCCTGATGGCCGAAAAAACCGCCGACCTGGTGTGCGCGCGGTTGGGAGTGAACGCGGCCTGCCGGACGCACCTGGAACCCTTGCCCGACACCGTGGACGCGCGTTGGACCGAGCCCGGTCTGGCACCTAATGAGTGGCTGCGCAAAAAGGTGCCCGGCGATCTGCTGCTGTGCGAATGTGAAATGGTGCCCCAGAGCACGGTGGACGAGATCGTGTCTGTAATCGGCAAGTTGGACGGTCGGCCCAGTCTAAAATCCATCGGCCTGCGCAGCCGCATCGGCAAAGGGCCTTGCCAGGGCGCTTTCTGCAGCCAGCGACTGGCGGCTTACCTCTACGATAGCGGCCATCTGAACGGGGACCGGGGCATAACGCAACTGCGGGCTTTTTTGCGCGAACGCTGGCGTGGACAGCAACCGCTGCTGTGGGATGTGTCCCTGGCCCAGGCCGAACTGCTCGAGGCGATGCACTGCGGGTTGTTCGGGTTGGAGTTGGGAGAAATGCCCCAATGAAAAGTACAACCTGCGACGTGATCATTATCGGCACCGGGATGAGCGGCATGGCCGCAGCGTTGTTCGCCGCCCGTTACGGTCTGGACACGGCGCTGGTGGGGCAGACGGGTGAACTGGGGTTTGCCAGCGGACTGCTGGATCTGCTGGGGGTGCATCCGGTGAACGGTGGCGCGGTGGTGGCGGACCCCTGGCAAGGCATCGCCGCCCTGCAGCGGGATGCGCCGCAACATCCCTATGCCCGCATGCGGATCGCGGACATCCGGGAGGCTTTTCGTGTGGTGCTGGATTTCCTGAAGGCGGGCGGGTATCCCTATACGGCAAGTCCCCACGCCAACCAGACGCTGCCGACCCCCGTCGGCACGCTCAAGACCACCTATGCCGTGCCGCATACAATGGCCCACGGTCCCGCGGCGCTGGCGAACCGAACCCCGTGCCTGCTGGTGGACATCGACGGACTCAAGGGGTACAGCGCGCGTCAAATCACCGCCGGTCTCGCCGACCGCTGGCCGGGTTTGAGGCCGGTGCGGATCTCTTTCCCCG